>JAUQYW010000619.1 GCA_030587525.1 Candidatus Sigynarchaeota archaeon
TCGTGTATATGCGGCTGTACAACACCACGAGCACGCCGTGCGAGGCGTCGATCAAGAACAACCTGGGCAAGCCGATCCGCGAAGTCACCCACGTCGACTTCAACGGCGAGGCCATGGCAGACCAGCAAGCTTTGAAAAAAGGAAAAGGAACCATCACCGTGCAAGTCCGGCCCGCGCAAATCGTGACCCTCGCGATGAAGTTTTAAGGATGCTCGAGATTTATGCGTCCTTATTGTTCTACATATTTTTTTAACACTTTCGCGACCATTTTGTCCACCCACCGCGCAGGCAATGTTTTGGTGAGCTTGAATTCCAATGGCTTGTCGGGAACCGGGTATCGAATTCGTGGATTTTTTGCCACGAGTGCCGCGTACACCTTTTTCGCGACGGCTTCTGGTGGAAGGCCTTTCCCACTGCCTTTCTTGATCTCGTCCGCACCGAGCTTACATCCAACCTTTCCAAACATCGTATCCTTGAACTTGTCCAAAGCGTAGAGGCTTTTTTGCCAGATCTCCGTCTTAATGCGCCCGGGCTCGATAATGGCCACATTCATGCCCACGAGGGCCAATTCGCGGCGCAATGAATCTGCGTATCCCTCGATCGCGTGCTTGCTCGCGCAATATGCGCCGGTAAAAGGTGTCGCGAAGAATCCCGAATCGCTGCTCATCATGACGATGCGGCCCTTCGATGCAAGAAGCAATGGAAAAAAGGATCTCGTCACGCGGTGGACTCCAAAAAAGTTGACCTCGAATTGATCCAGCATATCCTTTCCCGTGAGATCGAGCAGCGCCCCGGCCACCGCAATGCCGGCGTTGTTCACCAAGCCGAACAGGCCCGTGTTTGCCTTTTTAACGACCTCGACGGCCTTCTCAACATCATCGTCGCTCGTCACGTCGAGCTTGATGGCCTTGACGTTGGCAATCTGGGATAGATTTTCCAGATCAGGTTCTTTTCTGACACATGCATACACATTGAACCCGTGAGCTGCGAGATATTCGGTTATTCCACGGCCAATCCCCGTGCTTGCGCCAGTAACGAGCACCCACCTATTTCCTTCCTTCATCTTTTATCACTTCCCTTGAGCTTCTTGCTCTTGAATAATCTTCACGCCGGCGCTCGTCCCGATGCGATTCGCCCCGGCCTTGATCATCTCGATGGCGTCGTGATACGACTTGATACCGCCTGATGCCTTGACACCCATATTTTTTCCGACGATTTGCCGCATCAATGCAACGTGTTCGACCGTGGCGCCTGCAACGTTGAAGCCTGTCGATGTCTTTACAAAATCAGCTCCCGCTTTTTGCGCGATCTTGCAGGCGGTGACGATCTCGTCTTTCGTCAACAAGCATATTTCCAGAATCACTTTCACGGTAGCCTTTCCCCGTGCTGCTTCCACCACCGCGGCGATTTCCTTCTCGACAAGGCCGGTATCCCCGGATTTCAGCGTCCCGACGTTCATGACCACGTCTATCTCCGTGGCGCCTTTCTTGATCGCGTCCTTGGTTTCGAAGACTTTCACCTCGGTCGTCGTGCACCCGAGCGGGAACCCGATTGCTGCCCCGGTCTTCACGCGTGACCCTTTTAAGCATGATGCCACGAGCGCTGTGAAGCAAGGATTCACGCACACGGCGGCAAACTGGTATTGTTTTGCTTCGTTGCAGACCTGGATTACCTGATCCTTGGTGGTTTCCGGTTTCAAGATGGTATGGTCAATGTACGAGTTGATTGCTATGCGTTCCATTCACGTTCCCTCCAACAACTTGTTGATCTCCTTCCTCGTGGGCATCGCCGGTGCCGTGCCCATTTTCGTTATTTTCAAGCACGCGACGGCGTTTGCAAACCGAATCGCGCCCTCCAACGATTTCTTCTCCCCGATGGCCACCGCGAGGCCGCCATTGAACGCGTCGCCCGCGCCCGTCGTGTCGAGGACATTCACATCGAACGGCGGGAACAGCTTTTGCGCGTCGTGGTTGTACAAGTATGCCCCTCTCTTTCCGATGGTGAAGATGACGTTTTTAACTCCTTTCCCGACTAGGAGCTTGCCTGCCTTGTTCAAGTCCGGGATGCCGTCGACCGGAAACCCGCACAGCGCCGATGCCTCGGACTCGTTCGGCGTCAAGTAATCGACCTTGGACAGCAGACTGTCGGGGACAGGAGATGCGGGCGCGGGATTCAAGATGACGAGCACCTTGCTATCGTGGGCGAGATCGATGGCATGTTCCACGGCGTCGAGATTCGTTTCGAGCTGCGTGATGAACACGTCCGCGCCGGTGATCTGGGGTCTTGCTTTGTCGATATCATCCCGTGTCATCTTGCTACATGCCCCGAGGGTCACGACGATCGAGTTCTGGCCGGTCGCCTCGTCCACCATGATGAGTGCAGCACCGGTTCCCGCGCTGCCGTCCTTGAAGACGAAGTCGGTTGCCATGCCCTCGCCCTTGAACGAGCCGAGAGCAAGGGACGTGAACTGGTCGTCGCCGATTTTAGTTATGATTGTCGTGGATGCTCCTGCTCGATGCGCGGCGACCGCCTGGTTTGATCCTTTTCCCCCGGGACCAATTACGAACAATCTCCCCTTTACCGTTTCTCCCGGAATGGGCAGATGCGGCGCCCGCATCATCAGGTCCACGATGAAGCTGCCCATGACGCAAACTTTCGCTCGATTCGCCATTGAATCACGCGATGTCAATTGATTTTAAAGAATTAAGAGGTTTACTCGGTGCTTCCTCGGTGAGGAGGTCACCTAAGATCCCATCATCGCTTGAGCTGCTTGAGGAAATAATCGACTAGATTCTGTGCGATGTCCAGTGAGGTGGTTTGCTGCAGCTCGGTGAAGCCAGGCACCGAGTTGACCTCGATGATGGTTGGCCCTTTGGCAGTCTCCGCGATGTCGACCCCGATGAATTCACCCTTCACTGCATCTGCTGACTTGATGGCCAATTCCTTCAATTCCTCGACCAGCTCGCACGCTTGCCCCTTGGCGCCCATGAACACGTTTGTTTTCCAGGGGCTCAGTGCTTGTTCGCCCGTGATTCGTTTCATGGCGCAGAGGACTTGCCCGCCGAGTACCATGGCGCGGATGTCGTAATTTCCGTGCTCCACGTACTCTTGCACGTAAAATACCTCGTCCATTCGGTCGAGGTTGTAGAAGACATTCGAAGCAAATCCTTCATCCGTGAGTCGCATCACGCCGATGCCCTTGGAGCCGAACAATGGCTTTATGACCACGTCGCACCCGAGCTTCTTAAACGCCTCGATGGCATCCTTGAATCCCTCGCACAAGATGGTCCGGGGATTCGAAATACCGAGCTTCGTGAGCTTGAACGACGTGAGTGCCTTGTTCGTTGCGAGCTCAAGACACCTCCGTGAATTCAGCAAGTACACGCCGCACTCCTCGAACATCTCCAACATGGCGAGCCGATGGTAAATCATCTTAATCTTGTTCGTACCAATGCCACGAACTATCCCGCCGCGGGGCGCTCCTTCCGTGAAGTATTTTTTCACCAGGTCGGGCTCATCCTTATTGAGATCTAGTACAATGCGTCCCGGGTTCAGCTTCATAACCGTGATGTCCCGTTTCTTGAGCGCGTCGATGATGGAACGCGAGACGGGGGCAAGCGACCGGGGGGTTAAAACGACGACTCTCACGAGCCGGGGTAGCGTCTCGCATTATTTAGGCTTTGGTTTTAGAGTTTGATGAAGTCCGCGTGAACATCCGCTTTTGACGCGACCGTTAGAATCAAAAACGTGTTTTCCTTGGCAAACATCTTGTCGACCGGCGAGCCTGGGTTGTAGTACTTGATGCCCTTGTATTCGGCTTCGAGCTTGTTATGCGTGTGGCCGAAAATGACGATGTCGAAGCCATGATCCACGCAGAGCGGGTGGATGTGCCTGATCAAATCGTCCGGTGCCCCCCAGCCGTGAATGATGCCGATGGTCACGTCTTCGAGTTGAAATGAATTGATCTCCGGCACCATGTCACGGACGGCAAAAGGATCCATATTCCCGTAAACCCCAGCAAACTTTCCAGTCGAAGCAAGGGTCTCAACTAAGCTTTCATGTGCATAATCGCCCGCGTGGACGATATAATCGACAGCATCGAATCGATCCACGATTCTGGGGTCGAGTTCCTGGTCCTTGCGAGCGAAATGCGTGTCTGAAATGGCAAGAATCGTGATGGGCCGCACAAGTTAAATCAAGAAAACGAGATTATAAGAAGATTGATGGTCGACGACAAGGGAAATCATTCGAATTCCCATCGACCTGGATTCATGATGTGATCCGGGTCCATGAATTCCTTGACCCGCTTGAGGAAGGCGATCGACGCGGGATCGGCTCGCTCTTGGATCATCTTAACAGCCCAGCCTGCTGGTTTGTAGGGCACGCCATGGCAATCGTCGAGGATGACCGCTGCAAGTTCCTGCAGTGTTTTTCGAGCACGGGTTGTCTCCTCCGCGGATTTCCGGTCGAAAGTAAGGATAAACCGGAGCACGAAATAGTGATCTTGCTTGTGCGGCCGCAACACGATGACGGGGAAGAAATTGTTTTTCTTGTGAATCTCCTCGCCTTTCTTCATGCCGATGTGCACGAGGCTAGATGGAACATAAGAACCGACCCAGCTCAACCCGCCCCCGGCCTTGAGATCGTAAAGCGCGGGCTGCTGGATGGGAAGGTCGAGGATGCTCATGAACACCTTTTTCAGGTCGCCGAAGTCTTCCGTTGGCAAGAACAATACCGGCGGCTTGGCTTTCTTGCAGAGCTTTTTCACTGCGTCGAGCTTTGCGTTGAAAATCTTTTGATCGTGGCCACCGATCGTGACACCCACGATCATCCATGCTTGATCATCGTCCGATTTGCCCATGCGAAGAATAGACGACAACTTCCGAACGAGCGGAAAGGGATTGCTGCGAGTGATGAACTTAAGAAGAGGCCAGAGTCTCTTAACGGTCTTGGTCTTTTTCTGGAATCGCAAATAATGCATCACGCGGCCCATGAGGTCGATCATGTCATCCGGCACGAGGCCGTGGCCGACCTTCGCGGGGAAGTACCCGATGCCGATCTCGTCGCATGTCCCGAGCTTCACCAGCTCGTGCACGAGATTTTCCAAAAAATCGTAAGGATCTTCGGGGATAATGGCAAAGTGCTGCAAGAAAGGGGGTCGGTCCATGAGTTGTATCGACATCTTGGTCACGATGCCCGTGGTTCCTTGCCAACCGATGAATAGCCCAGCGACATCGGGGAGCGGGACACGCGCGTACCACGATGTGTTCTTGTTAACAGCCTGGTTGCCGATATTCACGATCTCGCCATTGGCCAGGACGACTTCCATGCCATTGATGAAATTATCCGCGGAACCGTACAGCACGGAAAGGCTTCCCAAGCCATGAAGCAAGGCATTCGTGATCACGCTGGTGAAGGGCGGGCTGAACGGGAAGGAATACCGAAATTCCGGAATCTCCGTGTCGAACAGGCGACGTAGATGGCCGAAGGTGAAACCAGGCTCGATCACGATGTACTTGTCCTTCTTGTTGAGCTCGATGACCCGGTTCATGCGCTTCATATCGACCGTGATGCCGCCTCTGCTTGTTGGTATGGTCAAACCACCGACGTTCGCTCCCGCCACGTAGGGAATCAGGGGTATTTTCTTTTCCTTTGCCAGAAGGACGATCTTCTGAACTTGTTCCGTGGAGTCTGGCAATACGACGAAATCAGGACGGTGCGGCTCGTTATCGGACATATCCCGCCCGTAATTTGCCACGGTCTCGACATCATCGGAAACCCATCGATCGCCGGCGATCTCGATCAATTTTTGCTTGATCTCGGCCCGCTCTTTGCTTGTAAAATCCATCCTTCACACCGATGCGTGCTGATCTATACTGTATTTTTCACGAGTAGATTAGATAAAGGTTCATCACGTGAACCCGGTTTTCTTGAGAACGACCAAGGACAAGATCACGGAGATGATCGATATGTAAAAAATAGATTGCGCCGTGAATGTTTGGGCGAAGTATCCCGCGAGCAGTGATGCGACGAATCCCCCAACCCAGCCAAGGCCCATGACGATGCCGAACGCGAGACCAAGATGCGTGCGCGGGGTTTTTCCGGACATAGTCTCAAGAATAACAGGATACACCGTATACGAGAAAAATGCCATGACCGCGCAAAAAATAGCATTCGTAACGGACTCACGCGGATCCAACAGCACGTAAAGGACGAGCACGACGAGATAGACGATATAACTCGTAACCACGAGCCGTTTTTTCCCGACACGCTTTGACAGCGCCAATGAGGACGAGGACCCCGTGATCGCGAGTAAAAAGAACACGACGAAGAAGAAAGGCGATACCTTGGTCTCGAATCCCTTGTATTCTGCCATGTAAGTCGTTAGGTTATTCGAAATCACTTGGAATTGTGCACTGTACAGCATGAAGAGCAGGAAGAAGCTGGTCAAAGCGAAAATCTTGCGCACGGTTGCTTTCCGGCTTTCCACCGGAGGTATGTCGGGTTTTGTTTGCTTTCCCTTCACGAAGCCCGCTGGATACAAGCAAAACTCTCGAAACTTGAACGCGATAATACTCATAGCAACTAATGTCGCGATTCCCCAGGCTAGGAACGGGATGCGCCATGACAAGTCATTATTTAAAAAAAATACAAGCAGCGTGGACACGATGATAGCCGAGCCCTTGCCCATATCGCCAGCAGCGGCTTGACGGTTCACTTTCTCGTTCTTGATGCGCGAGGAGATGGAATACGACGACGCGTGCTGGATCCCGAGGCCGATGCCGAGCAAGGTGGCGAAGAGCAACAATGATGCGAAATCAACGGATAGCATCATGAGGATCGTGCTCCCGCCAAGCAGTGCCATCCCCACGAGCATTATCTTCTTCTGGTCGACGATGTCGGAGAAATAGCCCATGATCACCTGGAACACGATCATGACGAGCAGGTTCATGGCATAAACGATGCCTGCCTCGATCCAGTTCAGGGAAAAACGGTTGTATAATAATCCCATAACCGTAGGGAGAATAAACGTAATGGCGTCGTTAAGATAATGATACACGTAGCACGCGTGCAAAACGATAGCTTTTTCGGGAGCCGACAGCTCGCTGCCGGCGCTTGTACAAGATGTATTCATCGCTGGCGAATCTCGTATTCGATGTCAAGTCATTCTCTTGAATGCGACGGGGGATTAAACCATAAAAGTGCGGTCATCAATGTCAACACGACGCGAAGGATCGAATCCTGGAACCGACCATGAAACATATTTTCATCACCGCCACGGCTATCGCACTGTGCACGGTTGCATGTATTACGGGCATTAATGCCACCATCGTGATCATGCAATTCTATGGTTCAGGTAGCATGGCTTACCCGGATAGTGATGGCGACGGGTTCTTCGACATGTACGAACACATGTGGGGCACGAGCTCCACGGACAAGCTGGATAACCCGTTCACGAGGTGGATCGTACCACTGCTCGTCGTCACTGCGGTTCTCGCGATCATCTTGTGCGCGAGCAAATACCAGAAGAAAACCAGGATGCCGGATATCTATCCCGCCCTTGATCTTATGATCACAGCCTTCCAATCCGCCGTGAAAAGCGGGGACGCCGCGTTGATGAAAAAAACTCGTGCAGAAGTGGACGGTGCCATTGTTAAAATCCGCGAAGGCACAGCGCGCGACCGGTTGAAAGAACCCCGTGTGCAAGAATTGCTCATGAAGTACGAATTATTTTGCTTCGATGCCATGATCGATGAGCACGGAACGAGAACCGAGAAGAAAATCACTGGAAGCCAGCAAGAGGTTAATTAAGACAAAGTTACTCCTTGTTAATGCCTCGATCCATGTCATCTTCATCAATAAAGTCGCCCTCTTCGCTAGCGGGGTTTAAATCTTTGCTGTCTTCCGGATTTTCATCGATTCCGGGTCCATCCTTGATCGCCGCCAGGCTCGATTTAGCCCCGTCGGTTCGGAGACTCTGGATGACAGCGATGTTGATTTTCAAGATCTGCCGCCCTCGATCTGCCGGTATTGGACGCGGGTCGTGCTCGTCAAACCATTCATCTCGTGCGAGGACCGCCGCCAGGTGACGCGTGCACTCGATGAAACTCTGGCTCCAGTCCGTTGGCATGCTGGTGTCCGCTTTCCACGAACCCGCACCGGGGAAGGGGGGATCGTGTTTGCCTTTTTCTCTCGAAAACCAATAAACACCTGGCTTGCCAGGACCACCGCACTCGCACCCGACGAACAGGTTCCCAGTGCACCCGGGCGCGATGATGATGCCGTCGCTGCCCGTGATTTCCAACGACTCGTCACACGTGAAATAATTGCTGTGCATCGGTAAGTTCTCGACCATGTTTACATTCCAGGTGCCGTACCGGTTCCGTTTGGCGGTTTCATAGATCACGACCGCCGGACTATCGATTTTCACCATCTTTGCGATTTTCTGCCAGCCGCACCACGCCCGGACGGCAGTCACTTGTTCCTCGTTGCCTGGCACGTCGCCGAGAAATCCTTGCACGATCGAGTGCTTGTGGTACCCATCATCGAACAACGTCGGTGCCTTGTAATTTTGGCTTTCCTTAGTTTTCCACATGAGCGTGTGCAGCGGAAACCGTAGCTTGGACCCGCGATAATCTCCCGCGCACTTGAAAGTCTCGAACATGCGGATGTTCACCGATTCCACGTGCCCGATGGTCCCGTCCCGTACGAGCTCGAACGCTCGTGCATACGGCGGGTGGTACCTGAAATTCTCGAAGACACGGAAGCGGACGCCCGCCTTGCGCGCCGCTTTTACCATCCGGTCATAGGACGACAATGTCATTGCAGGAGGCTTCTGGACGGACACATGCTTGCCGGCTTCCGCGGCAGCCACCGCGAGAACCTCGTGGGAAGCGTGGGGGGTGAGGATTTCGACGAGATCAACCTTATTATCGCTGCATAACTTCCCGATTTCATCGTAAATCTCTACCGTCCCTGGCAGGCCGGTTTCTTCCCGAAACGACTCTGCACGCTTCTGGTTCAAGTCGCACAGCGCAACGATTTCCGCTTCCGGGCAGTCGTGGTATCCTAAAGTGTGAAGATAGGCAATATTGCCCGTGCCAACGAGGCCGACGCCGATTTTTCTGGACATTTCAACATTCCTGCATTATTTCTAAAAGCGAATCTGCGCTTTGATCACGGTTTCCGTGTGATCACGCATCTTCAGAATGGCTGATTCGACTTGATCGAGGGAAACTGGATGCGTGACGAGTTGATCGTACTTGATCCGTCCCGTGGCCATGAGTTTTAGCGCTTGCTCGTTGGTGGGTGGCGGGTTCGTGAATGAACCGATCACGCTCACTTCCCGGCGGTAGATGTCGTACATCTTGACCGGAAGTTTTAAGTTCTCTGGCGGTACGCCAAACACGACGATCGAGCCACAATTTTGCACGAGGCTGAAGGCGAGGTTCAGCGTCTGCTCCGCGCCAGCTGCATCGATGACCACTTCCGCACCGAGGCCGTACGTCATTTCTTTCACGATCTTGACGACATCATCTTTCTTGCTATTCAGGGTTTTTTCAGCGCCGAGACTTTTCGCGATCTTTAGCTTGTTATCGTCGATATCACAAATGATCACGGATTTTACGCCCACTGCTTTCAACGCCTGTGTGTAGATCAAGCCAATGGAACCAGCCCCCATGACTACCACGGTGTCGCCTAGCTTCGCGTGTGACCGCTCGATCCCGTGCAGCACGCATGCCGTCGGCTCAAAAAATGCTGCATCGTTGAAGCTCAAGCTGTCTTCTATCTTGTAGACGGCTTGTCGTGGCACGGCACAATACTCCGCGAATCCACCGCTCCTGGTCAGCCCGACAGCCGCCCAATTCTCGCAAAAATGTTTTTTCCCGGTCCTGCAGAAGTGGCATTGCCCACAGAACAAGTTCGGCTCGACAGCTATGCGATCGCCGATCTTGATATCCTTTATTGCTTTTCCGACTTCTTCCACGACACCGCAGAATTCATGGCCTGGTATGACCGGCAATTTAGCGATTGGTATTTCACCCTCGTACACGTGAACATCAGTGCCGCAAACTCCGGATGCCTTCACTTTAACGAGAACTTCATTGTCCGTGATTTTTGGCTTGTCGACGTTCTCGACCTTGAGCACCCGCTTTTCCTTGATTATGGCAGCTTTCATTAGCTCATTAGCACCCGTTTTTTCTTGATTATGGTAGCTTTCATTCTAGCTTGGAACGCCTCTCCCTTTAACCATTTTTCCCAGTTGGCTCCAGGACATTGGTTTATTCGGCAGGGAATTACCTGGCAAAAACATCCACCATTCTGATATTACGAAGATCAAGTCCATTGAACTCCATTGAACCTATTTTCAAGGCATTTCAAATTTCAATTATCAATTTTCAAGGCAAAAACTATAAATTTTCGAGCTATCATTCTATTAATCGAGGTAATCCATGGCAGAAATATCATACTTGGAAAAAATCCACAAGAAATTCGGCTGGACAGATTTTCCCTTCTCCATCGATCTCATCCCGCAAGTATTCGCAGGAAAGGAGAAGATTCTCAACCCGATCATGGAACAGCTCGCGATAGGTCGCATCGTTTACATCGAGGGGAATTACGGGTCTGGAAAATCCCAGATCTTGAAGTACATGCAAATCAAGCTGCGCGACGATCCGAATTATTCCAACCGGTATATCCCAATACTTATCCAGGAACCGTTGACGACCGACGTGTTGATCCATGCCTTCCAGCGGAAATTCGGCATCGAAACAAAAATCGTGCTCGTGGGCGATTTGCTGGAAGAGATCGAGTTGCAGCTCAAGGGTAAGACCGTCATCTTGCTTATCGACGAAGCACAAGAAATGGCAATCCAGGAGCGCGATACACCCGATATCATCGAAGAAAAAAACAAGACTCTTCAATGGATACGCGTGCTATCGGATTTCCGGGGTTGCAGGATATTCTTGACGGGACTCACGAATTTCGGAAAAAAATTGAACGAGATGTTCCGTCCTCTCGAGGACCGGGTCACGTTGAAGTTTTTTTTAAAGCCTTTCGATTACGAAACTATGGTCGAGCTCATCAGACAGCGGATCACATTCTTCTCCGAGGATAAAGACAAAGACAATATTCTCGTCCCGTTTTCGAAAGATGCCTTTATGGCGGTGTTTCAAAAATCAGGCGGTTATCCCCGTGCGATATTGCGGATTTGCCAGGATGCAGTCGTCGATATGCTGAACAAGGGCAGGGAGTCCATCGATGCCGAGAACATTCTCGGGCCAGGCGTCAAGCCCAAGGAGATTGCCCTCGCGCCCACGTTGGCCGATGCAAAAGCCATGGAATCCGAGGACCTCGTGCGCGAGATGAAATCCTTTAAGGACCAGATCATCGTTGACACGTCGACCATGGCCTACATGGACCAACAAGTCCTCACGTTCATGGCCACGCGGGAAGAAGTCACCCCGCAAGATGTCGCAGCAGGATGCAACATAACGCCGGGCACGGCATCGAATATCCTGCGGAAAGTAAAGGAAATGGGGCTAGTCTTCCGGAAGAAGCAAGGCCGGACGTTTTCCTATGCACTTTACAGTGCCTACCGGCGTGAATTCACGCACGCGTGACGCGGCATCTATCAAATCATCGAGGTCGCAAGTCGTGCCGCCGCCTTGATGTGCTTTCTCCCATCTTTTTGCACGGCCCGCATATGGCCGGGCAAGAGAATCTCCACGTCCAGCGTCGCCAGGAAGTCGAGGGAACCCTGGAGTTGCCCTGCATCGCCGGTAGGAAAATCGACACGGCCGAACGAGCCATCCGCGAACACCGTGTCGCCAGAAATCAAGACCTTCTCCTTTTTATCGAAAAGGCAGATCGAGCCCTTCGTGTGTCCCGGGGTCACGAGAACCTCGAAATTATGTCTTCCGAACGAGAATATCTCGTGCTCTTTAAGACAATGATCAACGTGAACACCGTCGAAATAGCCACTGAACATGCTCGCGAGGGTCAACTCCAGGTCCCCCTCCTCAATGGCATACGCCTCGATTTCGCACACGTGAACGACTGGCTTGAATTTCTTGACAAGGTAAGCAAGCCCGCCGCTGTGATCGATATGCACGTGCGTTAAAACGATGTTTTTCAAGTTTTCTGGAGAGCACCCAATTTCTTTTATGTAATCGATGAGATAATGCCGGCCTTCATCAGCACCCGTATCAATCAGCGTGATTTCTTTCTTTTCATTCAAGATCAAGTACATGTTACTGTCGAATCCCCGGCCTTCGATAAAATGGATATTTTTGGTAATCTCCATGAATAATCACTCTTGTTGCCCGTAAATTCGTGATGAAATCAATAAAAATACTTTGACTCGGGTCGTGTGAAAATTGACGCTTATACTTGCTTGGATATATCGATTTTTTACAAGGATAAAGACATAAATATTCTTCTATGCAACTTATTCCATAACCTTACCTTAACAAGGACGTCTAAACGAAATCCCTTTTCTATGATTATTTCATAGAATATAATTACGCAATCCTAGCAACACGATTCTCGAGTGAAAAGATCATGATCAAGCGCTTTTTGACTAAAAAGAAAATCTTTGCGGCAATTTTCACGAGTTTATTCGCCGCTCTCGTGATGTCTTCATACTTTGCACCATTTCCCATGTCAAATAATATTGGAGAGAATAAATATCACGAAGAGGGTGCTGAATTGCTAAACAACGACATGCCTTCAATATATGCTAGCACATTCTCCGGGAACACAACAGATCTGAATTTTTTGGCATCGTTTAGTGCTTCACCAGCAAGTTCGCACCCAGTATCTTTACAAAATGGATTCAAGAGCAAACCACGATACTCCTTGTTCGGATTGACCAATACTACGTTCTCCAAGCCCGGTTGGGAAATTTACAAGGTGCAAGTACAATTGATCGATAACCAGACGACATCCGTGAATGATTGGGTAAATCTTCACACGATAGATGAGGGAAGCTTTTTGCGGATCGAGCCAAACATCACGCAAAATTATTTAACAGAGGGTCTTGCCCAAGCAATCTCGCAAAATTGGCGGGTCCAGATAAAGAACATCACGACGCGGCTTTGGGTCGACACCGGTTTCCCTGCCTTGGTTCCGGCTCCTAAAATGCAATTGTGGGACGATACCGGCGGTTCAGGACCAAATTTGCCAAGATATTCAATCGATATGACAAAGAGCTCCGGAGGAGTTGTATGGTACGGGATCGGGACAAACTTCATCATTAATGCTTCGGCAGCGGTCAACCACACGTGGTACGTTGTCATCAACGGTACACAATGGGGGGACAGCGTATCGAGCAATTCTGCAGACTACATCAACTGGTATGCAGGAACCGGCCCCGTGGGACAAGCTTACTCCGAATTTTGGCCACCAACAACAGGCTGGTGGGATGAACCAAGAACATTATGCCTCGCTTACCAGCGATTATTTTTGAATGATTCCAACGGCGCAAACCGCACGTTCAAAGCATCGGAAATCAATCTACGAATAAACGGCACGGCGTTCAACAACACGGGGTATGCTACTATCACGGGAAGTAATATCAGGGCGTTAAACTTTAGTTCCGACACGAGCTGTGTTAATTTCCGTGCCTCGTACAAGATCTATTATCGAAGGAATGTTGCAGCATATCGAACCTTCTTCACAAACGGTGGCCCGTCAATTTCGTGGAACATCACTTCCAAGACTCCGGTTGATTATCCCATAGGCCTAAAGTCCGATGTGAAATTGAACATGACCCGACCCGCGACCTGGACGGTGAGCAACGTGTATAATGCAAGCTCGATCGCTGGGCTGAGTGGTGCCTCGCCATATGTTTCCGTTACCCAGGTTGGGAATGAGGTTGTTATTTCAAATATCAAATCCAACTCAACGTGGCAAGTGCGGTGCACATCCTCTAACCAGATTACGGACATAGTCGAACAGGTAAACGGGAAGACCATCATAACGGCCAATGTTTCCAATAATATTCAATTCTATGCCCTCCTTGGAACATCACAATCGACAGGGAACTTGAGCGTGGGAGTATATTACCAGGCGAACAATTCAAGGGCATTTCTGACATCCAATGCATCGCTTGGCGTTGCAGGAACGACGAACGTGACGTTACCATCGATCTGGGCAACTCTTGGAAAGCCTTTTGGCACGTATCGCGTCCAATCACGATGGAATTCATCGATTGACGTGGGATTCCGTGATGAAACATTGCTCGTGGATGACCCCTTACCACCGGTAACAGCAGTTGTTTACTCGGGAAATAACACAGCAATCACCAATGGCGACCGCATCAGGATCGATACGAGTTTCACTTTAAATGCAACTGACACGGGTACCGGAGTAAATTTTGCAAACCTGACAATCGTCGGACCAGCACCAGCAACGACGAAATGGACGGGTCGTTACGTCGCAGGGACCAATCTCACGAAAGTATCGACATTCTCTTGGACTGTCACCTTCACCTTCGAAGGATTAGGTATCCTGGTTGCAGGAATCTATGACGTTTCATGGTATTCAGTAGATATTTCCGGTAAAATTGAAGTGAGGCAGACCTGTTCCTTGAACCTCACGCGCCTCACGACTGTAAGCATATCATCTATTTCTCAACCTGAATATTCCTATGTGGATACCACGCCGGGGTTTGCCATCTACTACGGAAAGAATGCAACGACTCGCCTCTCGTTCTTTGATGACAAATCATTGCCCATCTCAAGCGCCGACTTAATAAATATCAGCATCGGTGGTCAATCCTTCATTGGAACTAGCGTAATTGCCGGCATTTATGATGTCGTCATGCGCGTTTCATCACTGGACGCTGGCAGTTACCCAATGATCATAACCGCGGTGAAATCCGGTTTGAACATCAACCGCCAATCGATTCCACTCACGATTTTGCCGGTGTCGGTGAACATGACCCTCGTCAGCATCACGCAAGACGGCGTTCCCTTGGATTATAACTCGGGCGCGGACTTGTACACCGGAAGATCAGGGAAAATCCTCCTCATAAACATTGCCGTGAATAATAGCATGAGTCAGGAACCAATGACTCAAGGTCAGATGCTTCTAATTTACAAATACGGAACGACCATCCAATTTAACGCCACGGTCTCTGACATTGATAATGATGGCGTTTTTGTCATCATTTTGCCAGACACGGTAGAACTCACAACGGTTGCCATCATCACGTACCAATGGATTGCCCCTTCAGCAAATTACGTCAACACAACGGTTGGTGACCCATACGAGTTTAATATCCAGTTCCGGGCACTCATCCAGGACATCAAATGGGATCAAGTCGTCATACTTCTGATTTTCTTGGCGATCATTCCGATCATCTACACGGCGGTCTTGAAAAAAGTCGTCATACCGAAACGGCAAGCACGACATAATTTCCTGGCCAAAATCTCAAGCGCTTTTGAAGACGCGGCGAACATCCAGAATGTGCTCATCATCCACAAGGCGTCAGGGACATGCTTATTCTTCAAGTCCTATGGAAAAACAACGGTCGATCCGGACTTGATCACTGGTTTCTTGACCGCGATCCAGTCCTTCGGCGCTGAAATGAGCGGGAACAAGGCAATGGAAGAATTGACATGGCAAGATTACCAGCTCGTGCTGGGTGAAGGAGCGCTGATACGTATTGCCTTGGTGTTAGCAAGCAAGGCATCGGGGATCTTAAAGGGCCTCGTTCCTCAGTTCGTGGCGAAGTATGAAGCATTGTACAGGGACAAGCTCCAGAACTGGCGCGGGGATCTTACGTCGTTCAGGGATTCTCTCAAGGTTATTGACGATATCTTCGACACTTCGATCATCTTGCCGCACAAGCGGAGTGATATGCCTATCAGCCCGAGAAGTTCGTTATCGAAAAAGATTCTCGATGTCGCAGGGGCACTCACGAGGGAGCGGGATTATTTCTTCATCGCGACATTGCTGTCTGAAAGTATTGAAAAGACGAAGCAGAGTTATGCTGAAATCATCGCTGCCATCCAGGAACTGCGCGAAGACGATATTCTTGTCCCAATCGACATAGAATCCCTCGAAAAGAAGAAGGAGATGACGCAGCAAGAAGTAGTAGCATTACAACAGCGCGTTGCACAGATCTCATTCTTAAGCCCTGAAGAGAAGGCGAAACTGCTCCAGGACCTCATGAAGATGAGCGCTAACGAGCGTGAGGCCTCGTTGAGTTCCATGATGATCATGACGCAGCTGCAAAACGCGACCACGCAATCCATACGAAGTGGTGGTGCTGCTCAACCCGCGAAATCTGCGGCCACGGTTTCCTCGAAAGTTTCGGTAGACATGTCAAACATCAAGACGAAAAAAGATGCATCGAATCAGATAAAGAGCCTGGACAAGAATGCGAAGATCAGCCTTAAAAATTATCAATACCAGGATGCAATAAAGGCTTATGAACAAGCAGAGATCATCGCAGCCCAGTGGAACATGAAGGACGAGGTCACGGAAATCACGCACAAAAAGATTGAAGCTTCAACCAGGGAGATTCAATACCGGCAAGCTGTGGTGATAAGTGAAGCTCAGACTGCGGAACAAGCTGGAGATGTGCCGTTGGCAGTTCGGAAATACACAGAAGCCGCGAATTATTCTTCAGCGCTCTTCAAACTGGGTGTCTCGACCGAGGACAAGAAAATGCGCGAATTTCAAAAGAAAGCCGAGCTGTTGAAGAAAGGTGCTGCCAAGACCTAAACCTTTGACAAATTTATATCCCTTTTTTTATAGATTCAAGATGATGTTTTTACCTTTTTTTCGCGCGTGGCATCGACACATTTTTTAGAATTCGATTTCGCGATATCGGGAATGGCCGGTTTCGCGACGCGATGCTGGCGGCATTGCGTTTCAAGCTCAAAATCATAACCAGACCGAGAAAATTCTTAGATGTGTATAAAACACGGACTGGTCAAAAAAACACGGGATGGTCTTATTTGTTTTTTATCCATCATGTCTGAAAACTTATGATTTTTGGCTCCAATCTTTGATTTCTGATAATGGCTCCAATTTCTCGCAGTGCCACTTGGTTTTTTTTAATACTTTGAATATATATATCTTCGTTTAAAGTATAATATTATACTATATGCACAATGTTTTACCGTTGTTGTTTCATGCTGGACGGTTAAAACAAAGCATGCTCAAACCACCCTCGACTGATGATCTAGATTCTATTTCAAAGTGACACATCATGGCAGAGCATCCACGATATCCCATCAAAATAAAAACGAAAGTATCGATCTCCCTCTCCATAATAGCCTTGGTTTTTTGCAGCACGGCATTGCTTTCCGATATAAAGGTGCCGGATTCCCATGGATTTAACGATCTTGTTCAAAAAAGCGATCTTCCTTCCACGTATTCGTCGACATTCACCGGATCATTTCCGAGCTACGATTCGATGATAATGTCATTCACGAATGGAACAAAAAACCAGACTCTAGTCTTGAAAAACGGGTTCAAGAACAATCCACGATATGCACTCCTGAGCTTGACCAATTCTACCTTTGCGATATCGGGCTACGAGATCTACAAAGTAGAAGCCAAGATCACGAATAACGTGACCACGGCAACGAACGATTGGGTCAATGTTAATACAAATGATGATACGGTCAATCAAACGATCTATAAGGTTGGTTCTGGAAATTTAATTGACATGCTCGGCCAGCAAATGACCCAGAATTGGCGAGTCCAGATCTTGAATCTCTCGCTTTATCTTCGCATTGGAACTGGTAGCCCGGGATTGGTTCCAGCACCGCGGTTAGAGCTGTGGAACGCAACAGCAGCACCTCTCCCAAGTCGGGTACAATGGTC
>JAUQYW010000624.1 GCA_030587525.1 Candidatus Sigynarchaeota archaeon
AGCTCGATTGGATGAAATGGACCTAATATTGTAACCAGACTTACCATAAACGCTTTTTTGTTTAAAAATCCTCAATCGACGTCACCAATGCGAACGTGAAACCGAACGTGGTGAACGCATGCACGTGAGACGAGTAATGGACTTCGAGAAGCGGGCACGGGTGGCCGAGGCGTACGAGCATTATCTCCTCGTTCAGGAAGGAATGCGTGACATGGTTCTTCATTGTTGCGAAGGGCTTGTTTTTTCTCCATTTTCATCAATATCCGGTACCTCGATATCTGATACCGGTACATTTCCCTTGTCCCATTGTGCTAGCGAAGACTCGTAGACTTGCAGCATGCGATCGCTAACACTTTTTATGCTGGGAACGAGAGTGATGATTTCTTTGTACAAGTTGACCATATCCCCTCCATTTGAGGCGCCTCTAACCCGTAAAAATTCAACGTTTATGGGTTTCTTCCTTCCCTTGATCTTTAATTTCAAGCTATTTGGGACACCTTTTCGCTCCTCGGTGAAATAGAGTTTCTCGAGCTCGTCAAATCGCCAAGAATACCGCCAAGCCCTCAAGGGTTCGGAGCGAGCCCCTTCCATGCTAATGGTATTGGTCTTCACGTCGATTAAAAAAGCCTTCTTGTACGGTTCAGTCAAGGACTTTAAATTGATTAACCCACAAATCCAGAACAAGACGCCCGGGACACTTAATATAATCCTCATAAAGGGGGTGAAGCCGTAGATCCCAATAAAGAAAATCGCTGACCCGATAGACAAAAAAAGAATAATCTGAGCAAAGGATTTCCAAAACGGTAACTTGCGCTGCATTTCTAACTCGAGGCGGATCTGGCCTTCTTTAATCGATTTTGTAAACAATATGCGTCCCCGCAATGCTATTGAAGATAATGATTAAAAAAGTTTAGCTTCCCCTCCTTTAGGCCCTTAACCATCACTACAAGGAGAGAATGGTGCTAAGATCGTGGATATTACATGATTCGCCGAAAATTGTTTTACGATGATCATGGCACGCCCTAATAAACATTCCGCGGCCGCATGGAACCCTCTTCCAGCCTCTCCCGGCCGCGATTTGCAGTCTGATTAACTATATACGAAGGTTACCCTTGAACGTAGTTTTGTTACGAACGGGCAGTGATGTCGTGGAAATACAAAATGGATCAAAAAAGGGCACGATCACGAGCTGGGATAGTTCCTTGTTTGGTCAAATTATTCACCTTATTCTGGATCATAGGTTATCCGGCAACCATGCGCTTCGAGCTCCTTGAACCAGGTTTTAACCGCCAGTGGGAAAGCATCAAATTTATTTCCATTCAACTTTAGATCTCTCAGCCAAGCTAATGTCATTATCGATTTGGGAAGGGAAGTGAGTTGATTATCATTTAATAATAATTCATCGAGCTCTCTGAGGTTCCCAATCGACTCGGGGAGAGATGTGACCTGGCTATTTTCTAAAATTAGAGTCTTGAGCGATTTGAGATCCCCAATTGAGTTAGGTACCGATGATAACATCTTGCCACTAACCGAGAGTTTTGTAAGTGCTTTGAGATTGCCTATCGAATCGGGTAAAGAAACAAGCTTCTCACTGGATATCTGAAGATCCTTGAGCCATCTAAGTCTACCTATTGCATCCGGAAGGGTTGTTAATATGGTACCTCGTAGCCATAACTCTTTCAAGCAATAAAGATTTCCTATTGCACTTGTTAGAGCTGAAAGAGGATTTCCTTCTAAATGCAATTGGTCAAGTTTCTCGAGCTTCCCTATTGTATCTGGGAGAGATGATAGTTGATTTTTTCCTAAATTTAGTTGACGGAGCGATTCTAACTCGCCAATCCAACCCGGAAGTAAGGAGAGCTTGTTATGGTCCAAATATAAGCCCGTGAGAGAACTGAGCTGGCTCATCGAATCTGGAAGAGAGGACAGCTGATTCCCTTGAAGCATTAAAGTCTTCAGAGCTTGGAGCCCATTTATTGACTGAGGGAGGGATTTCAATTGATTATATTCAAGCTCGAGAGATTGAAGCTTTTTTAAACTACCAATTGATTCGGGAAGAAATGATAACTTATTCATACATGTCAGTAACTCTATCAACGATGACAATTCCCCTATCGATTCTGGAAGAGATGCGAGCATATTATTTTGTAATTTCAAAACTTTAAGGGATTTCAACTCACCAATTGAGTCGGGGAGAGATGTAAGCTTATTATTTTCGAGAGAAAGGGTAGCGAGAGATTTTAATTGTCCAATTGATTCGGGAAGTGAGGAAATCCGGTTATTTGATAGAAATAACGTTTGTAATGAACCTAGCTTGCCTATCGACTCAGGAAGCGTGGTAAGAAGATGGGTATCTAGGTATAAGCTTGTAAGCGAATTGAGATTGCTAATTATATCCGGGAGAGAAGTCAATAAAGGAGGCGGTCCACCATAGTTCTCTTCTATGTTACTGTCTTCCTCGATTAGATATGCAAGATATTCCTGGTATAAGCTGAGCCTTGTCACGTGTCCATTGTTCACAGTGAAACCAAAAATTTTCGCTACAGAACAAGAGTTACCCTTTATGATTTTTTCATTCCATTCGATCTCGGTAACCAGCGGGATTCTCTCGCCAATCTGCTGTTCGAGAGATATCAGCACGTCAATCTCCTTGTCCGGTATCTTGACAAGGTTTTTAATTTCTGCTTTGCGTGCTTCTTGTTCTATTTTTCTCGTTTTAGTCTCCCCCTCTCCAAGGTATGCTCGTCGATCATTTTATATTGGTAAAATAGCCGTGGCACGCCCTAATTTATAAGATCTTGACCAATTTTAACGAGAGAATCTATTTCATCGTCAATTGTAGGCGAGTCTGGTTCATCTTCAAAGATTTTCTGTGAGAGATCCTTCTTACATGCGTTGGGCTGGATCAGACCATCATCTCTGTAGATAAAAAAATGCGTGGCAAGCTTGTAGATGATATCCTCAACTAGGCTTGTTGAATGTGGATATTTATTTTCCCTCAATTTATCTTGTAATAATATTGCGAAGTTCTTGTCATCGGGGTATTCTACACATTCTTCCAGGATCTCGTTAGTGATTTTAATGATCGATATCCATTCTTCACGGGTGAATGCTGATGCCTTGATGATACTAATAAGCCAATCTAAGAATTGCGACACATCCCCAATAGCCCCCAGCTCAACTTCTCCTTGTAAACCACCTTTAAACCACACAATAACTTGCTTCACTCCGAGTAAATGGACAAGACTGTCCGTCACGTTACGAGAACATGAAAGTTGACTCTCGATGACCATCTCGTAAAATCTCGATTCTAGCTTGCTTAATTCAAGCCTATTTTCATTTTCCTGGAAGATTTGAACTAGCAATTGGATCATTTTATCAAGGTTGTTACGGGACAGTTCTGTCAGCGAAATGATTGCAGGGGTTCTGGTCGCCGATTTCGTTGCTGGTGTGGGGGGTTTTTTTGCCATGATGCTCGCCGTTCTCTGCCTATTTCATCGAAACACGAGCATAAAAAGGTTTCGGGGCAGCACGGAACGCTCCGCCAGCCTCTCCAGGCCGCGATTTGCTGTCCGATGCACCACGTACGAAGATTCCTATCGATCGAAGCTATCTTCCGACCGGCGCGGCGAACGATGGAAACGTGAAGTGAACGGAAAAGAAGGGGCACGAGCACGCGAGGTATTGTTCCTTTACGCCAAGCAACGGTTGTCGATAGTGCCCAATGACGAAATGAATTTGGCTTTTGAAAATCAATATTTTGAATCAGGCTGCCCATGGATAAAACTTCAAATAGGTGAATTATTTTCAACATTGTAGTGAGAAATAATGTCCGAATCAATGATAGATGTGATCGTTGGAACAGTTCTTGGATCTGTGCTGACTGAAGTACTCAATCTCTTGCATGAAAAAAGGAGCAAACATCCGTTCGAGATACGATGGAGGAGTTTTAGAAAAATTGTTAGAAAAGATCCGGAACACAAGGCAATTCAATTCGGGTTTCGAGACTCAACGCTCATATTCATCGAATGTGATAAAAAGAAGTATAAAGAAAAAATCAACGAATCAAGTGGTTCTTTCAAGGTTTTAGACCCATCCGAAGTGAAATTTGATAAGATCGGGGTTTTTACAGGAGCCTCGTTTGATACCTTCGACAGGATCGTGCCGTTTCATATTCGTGAATTTAGCGAATGATCCCGATACCTTGATGGATGGATATTGGGAATGATACCTAAGATATCGTATCGATGGTTATCGAGGGCTCGATGCTTTTTCCGAGTGGACGACGCGATGTTGCATCGGACGACGCTGGATCCGGCGCGGGATTTTGCATCCTGATGCGATGAAAATAAATAAAAAGAAAAGAAAACATATTTTTTTACTCGATGTCGCACGAGGCCTCTTTCAAGAGCCGGGGAAGGATGCAAGGCGAGATGCTTAAGCTTTGCGCCGAAGGGATGTTCACTGGAGGCATGTATGGGCACCACGACTCCCATTTCGAGGCAAGCTCGCAGATATGCTTCTTTGCATCGTTGATGACATTTTCCATTGTTTATCACCCCCATTCATTGGGTGATGCCCGATGATAAAAAAGAGTTTATAAATGTAATGCCGAAAAAACTCGCGGACGAGTAATACATCCGGGCACGAGCACGCGCTGTGTTTGATTCCGACGCCAACCAACATTTTTCTTTTTATTCGCCAATCCAGCAGAGCATTGATACCTGGCCTCGTGGCAGTTTCCCGCACGCGGCAGAACCCGGCGGACATGAAAGCAATACCATGAAACAAGAAAAGTAAAGATGGGGGGCGGTTGCCCGCCCCCCGGCACCCTAGGAGGTGATCCAGCTGCATGTCTTATGAATATATTATTGTCGTTATTCACGGTTTCGAAATTGCTATACTAAAACGGGATAATCTGTTATGAACTGACGTGGGATTTATATGCGCCCGTCGCGATCTTCGAAATGACCAGTTAATTTTGGTGAATCATTACGGGACAATTTCCACGCATCCCGTTCCCGCGGCGCGACGATCGACGCGGCGACGCTCCAAGACTAGATACTAACATGTTCTTCGATTTTCCCGCAGATAGTGTCATGCCCCGCTCGCTACAGTACCCGGTTGCCCGGGCGAACGGGGCTACCGTTTCATATTTCAGTCCTAGAACGGATCGGGTGACCGCTAAGCACCTCGTCATCACGCAGTAGGTTCACGTCAAGTTAGAAATCATTAAAATCATTGACCGGATTCCAATTACGGCCTACTTTTCTCGACAATCCTTAAATAAGTTGGATGAAAAGAGAGGATTGTGCATCATCATGATTCACAGGCTGAGATACTAGCCAATTGTTGGGAACATAGCATCCACCTGTGGTAGTGACCAATGATGCCACCAGGCGACCAGCTACCACCATATGATGCCAGCGTGGTGCAACGGTGAACAATTTTGCTTGTCGGGCAGAGGATCCGGGTTCAACTCCCGGCGCTGGCGATTTTTCATATAATGGACGACGGGGCGCTGGCTTTTTTTCCTATTCTTATAATACCTGTCGTCACCGACGGGCACGTGATGTACCAGAAATAGCAAATGGATCAAAAAAGAGGGCACGAGCACGCGACTATTTTTTCGATTTCGACGCCAACCAACATTTTCAATATTCAAGCCAATCCATCCGAGCATTGATACCTGGTCTTGTTGCGAGATTCCCGCTCGCCATAGAAGTGGATAACAATTGTCGTCAGTTCACGGGCTTTTTACAGGCCCCGTGGCGAACAGGAAGGGCTTGAGCACGCGTGTCCATGCATCGACAAATTTCGTGAAGCTGGCCTCGGTCGTCGCGAGCGGGGCGGGCCGGTCGTGATGGCTGGCAATATCCTTGTCGGGAATGCCCTTGCCATGGAGGAAAGCATCGAGCGCGTGGAGCGCTGCATAAAACAAGACCGTGATTGCCCAATCACGATGCGCCGACTTGATATCGACGAGGGCGCGGAATAATTGCTCGTTCGTCGTGCTGCGCACGAGATGCGCATCGCGGTTCACGCTGATGCATCACCACGAGCCAGCGGCACGTCCGCGTGGTCTGCGCCCGCGATGTCATCGTGCGCGGGAAACGTGCTGGTCTGCAAGACGTTGAAATCGAATCGCCATGCCGGGAACGCGCCGAGGATGTCCCAGGTGAGCTCAGCCACGGCTTGCATCGTGTCGAAGCCATCGTCGTCGGTGCCGAACCACCGGTCGTAACAATCATGCCGGGAAAAAACGACGAGCCGACGCAGGCCGGGAACCGCTGCTGGAGCGTGTTCCGCGAGAAACTCGACCAGTGGCTCGATGCCCTTGATGGTCTTGCTACAAGCATCCCAGTGCATGATTTCCCCTCGATTAATGCTATATTAAGCAAAAAAACCGGGCACGAGCACGCGACCGCTTTTACCATGACGCCAACCAACATGTGTCTTCTTCTTCGCCAATCCGACGAGCATTGATACCTGGTCTTGTGACCGGATTCTCGCTGCACGACAAAACCGATGCTGGTGAAAGCACTACCATAAAAAATGAAAAGTAAAAACGCGGCATCCTTGCCGCGGGATGCCACGACGTTCACCGCGGATAATATTCGGATTTATTTAGTACAGTATCAATCATCGAGATAATGCTTGTCGAACTTCTCTACCTCAGTCATGGTTTTTTCTTGTTCTCGGTAGACTCCCTAGGCCTCTTTGTTCTCTTTATGATCGCCGGGCCACCGACGATCACGACGATCGTGACCGCTATGATCGACCCGAACACAATCATCACGAGCCACCAGTCCACATAGATAATATATTGCGTTGCACCAGTATTAGCGTTCCAGCAGATCACGTAATGAGGCGTGCAAGTGTAGAGCAACATGCCGCGGCCCCAGATGGATAAGCCGGCCGCATAAGTGGAGTATTTCAATGAGCCCCACGTGCGGTTCCATACCTGGTTCCCCTCAGATCCCCACTGCACCAGAATCGAGGTTGTTATAAAAGTACCTAAATACAAGTTCGACGGGAAAATGAATCCATATTGAAAGATGGCTGTCCCATTACCCCACAACGAGCCGCTGTATTCTTGTTCTGAAGTTCCCCACGTACGGTTCCAGAGCGGGTCACCTCCAGCACCCCACTTGATGAGCAGCATATCATCCTGACTATCCATTAGCGATGCGATGGTTATGGTACTTGACGTATAAATGTTTCCCGCCTCGTCGCCCCAGACTGATACTATCCGATCATCAGATTGATAATCATCATCGTTATTTCGCCCCCACGTACGGTTCCACAGCTGGTTCCCGTCTGCGTCCCATTTTACCAGTACCCGCTCGTGCGTGTGCGTGCTGGAATTGTACATGTACCCGGCCGTACACACGAACATTCCGCCTGCCCAAACTGAGGACACGAAAGTCGGTTCATCGCCTTGCCACTCGCGACTCCATTGCTCGGCACCTGTTGTTACATTGATCTTGAACAATTTAAGGTTAAGACTACGCATGATAGCATAAATGGAACCATTAGCGCCGAAGATGGAACGATCCGATTTGCCAGAAGCACCTAGCGAGGGGGATGTCCAGTTCCATTGTTGAACTCCTGTTGCTGCATCGAATTTTTCGATAAATGGATAGTTCCCTTTTTCTCCGAATGTATATATCCACTGGCCGTCCCCCCAAACAGAATAGCCGCGAGAGTTGGCACTTCCTTCCCGCTCCCAGAGCAGATTTCCCTCGGCGTCGAGCTTCGCCAACAGAGACGATCCCTCCGAGGACGTGCCGTAAGTGAATATCGCCGTATCGTTGTTCCAAATCGAATTCTGAGTTCTATCACCCAGCACCCGATACCAAGTTCCAGGCGCGGGGATCGATGCCACGCCGTACCAGACGACAAAGCCAAGCCCTGTAGCACCGATGACAGCCATTACAACGATCCAACGCTTGGCTTTCGAGCTGAACATTTTCCTACCCTTAATGTCTCTTGATTGCATACCTTCTTACCGGTTTCGTTCGTGAAGTTAGGTATTACCTTTTAGATTTATTTCTTATATTAATTTAAAGACAATGCCCGTCTTAATCTAGCTTCAATCCATTAAAAAGAAAAAAAATGCTGTTTTTATTTATCCCGGCAAGCGGAAAAAAATCGACAAGTCAGGCGGCCCGCTCACCGCGAAAATCGCCATGTATGTGCACGCCAACAGGATTTCGAGCACGACCGCGTTGATGAGCAAGGATCGTCCCGCGTGGCTGTTCACGGTCGTGAAGTACAAGATGGCACCGATGAGCAAGGCGAAGATCCCGCCCACCATGCCGAGCTCGATGACGAACGCCACCGTGCTGGAAATCACTTGCTGTCCCGCCTGTATGAAGTCGCTGACCGGGTCTTTTCCAGATAGCATGCTCAGTATGTCTATCATGATGGATCACCTTGGTTGAACGACGAGTCTTTATAGGAAAAAATGTGGCTCTCAACGGCCATTGTTCCCGGGAATCGTGGATGCATCATTGGCCGCCCTCCGCGAGCAGCTGTTTGATGGAAAGGGCCGCTTGTTGATTCTTCCGGCCAATGCGATCGCGTGATGAAGCCTTGAACCCGCCGTTCTTGAAGAACCGCACTACGAGAAGGATGCCAAGGGTTACCGTGGCCCCGAAAAGGATGAGAAACGCGATGTCAACGCTCACGAGAAGCCAGGATAATGCCACGTGCGCGATGGCCATGATGAACCCGTAAAAAAGCAATCGGAGGCCGTCATGCTTTTTTATCCATAACTTGCGGACCATCCACGCGGCGCTCGCGAACGCCAGGATGATATCCAGGTTGATCCAGGTCGCGGCGCTCGTGCTGTTGAAGTACTCGGCGACATACTTGTACAACGTGCTGAGGAACAACCCGCCGGCACAAGCGAAGATTCCGGCGATGATGAGCTTGCACCAGGATTCGTTCGGGTCCGATTGATGATGTGAGGGCATGATAACCGGTGTAGACGCATGGTATTCGTATATAAAGTACAAAAAAAGAATTGAAATTTCCCGATAGGGCGGCTACAATCCCATTTTGATAGATGCAGGCTTGGTATGCTGGCATGATTTCATGAAAATCTTTTCCACGACATATAAAGGCTAGATCAATGGTGTTGTTATCAGGATGCATGCAAGGAATTAAATCTGCAAAGGAAAATTCGCTACGAGCCTACCGGCAACGGAAATTAATTTCCTGGTATGGTTTGTCCTGCATCGGTCAACAGATTTTACTTTATATGTAAGGGTTTATCGCTTCGGATAATTCGTTATTCAACCATCGTAGGTTTAAACCATCATGATCTGGAGTGGTGATGATTCAACATTCAATCCGGCGAAACAAATCAAGATCGGTATGTATAGCTCGTCCCGCAACGCAGTACCTGGTAAAGATGAGGCAAGATTATTTACTAGCATCGATATCGACGATCTCGTGCAGCATTCGAACGTGTTTGGCATCACGGGAACTGGGAAATCGTATTTTATCTCGAACCTCGTCAACCAGCTGCAACGGTTCAAGAAAGGGATGATTGGCATCTTGATCATCAACTACGGAAAAAAACATCAAGAGGTTTTTTTCAAGCCCGACCTTACCCTGCGATACGGTGATGCGGGGCTGAGCGTTCCGTATTTTATCATGCCCTTGGACAAGACCGAGGTGAAAAAATATTCCGAGCAATCCGCGCACAACATCGTCGCGACCATGGGCTTGAAATACGCGGTGAAGCGGATCTTGCCGATCGTCATGGACCTGTGGTGGCAGCAGCGTGGCTGCTTGCCGGCATCCCTGGGTGGACTGCTCAACGACCTTCTCCGGTACATCAAGGCACATCCCTATGCTCCCGAATTCCAGGCAAACTTGTTGCAGGCGACGACGAACCGCATCCACGCCATCGTGAGCGACGCGAGCCTCATCAACGCAGTTCGACTCGTCAACACGACCCCCGATTGGTTCACGCAATGGCTGGATGGAAAGACCGTGTTCCTTGATTTCTCGGGGTGTGATAGCGTCGCCAAGCAACTGCTGTCGTATTGCGTGTTCCAGATGGTGCGGGCGCTCATCCCGCACGACGAGACGAACGTGCTCAAGCACTTCATCATCATCGACGAGGCGCACCAGATCTTGCGAAAACCACTCACGGGCGATCCCAACGACGAGGACTTCATCACCATGGTCCAGACCCAGACCATTTTCGAGAGCCTGCTGAAGGAATTCCGTTC
Source organism: Candidatus Sigynarchaeota archaeon (assembly GCA_030587525.1). Lineage (GTDB taxonomy): Archaea > Asgardarchaeota > Lokiarchaeia > Sigyniarchaeales > Sigyniarchaeaceae > Sigyniarchaeum > Sigyniarchaeum tengchongense. The sequence goes on from JAUQYW010000624.1 coordinate 10,251, forward strand.
CATGGGCGTCGGCATCTTGATCGCCGACCAGCAACCATCGTCGCTCATCTCGTGCTCTCACAGCCTCGCGAGCAACAAATTCATTTTTCGCCTCAACTATCCTTGCAACACGCTGTTTTTTTCGAACCCGGATAGGCGGGATGATGTGCTGCGCTTAGGTGACCGGGTCATGCTTGCAATGGTAAATGGGCGGATGACTTTCATCCAGACGCTCGAGTCAGACCATCTGTTGTTTGCAAAAGTCTCCCATTCCGATGGTGGTGGAAAAAACGGCGATTCCGGAAAATTATTGTACTTGAACGTGGAAAATTTCGATAAAGCATGCGGCAGATCGACGGCCAAGGACCCGTTTGCACCTGGACCGGGAACCAAGCGTTGAAGGTACCGGCCTGCCCACATTGATGCCAGATCTATTTTTGCTTTTATTGGCCGATTTTGCGATGCGAACCGATGTCTGACGATGATCCGCAGCCAGAATGGCCTGACGATGATCCAGAGCCAGCGCCGCCCGACGATGATTTAGAGCCAGCGCCGCCCGACGACGAGCCGCTGCCTGACCAGCCCATTGACGAGCCGCAGCCAGAATGGCCCGACGATACCCCCGAAGAAGAGAAATGGGTTGATGGCCAAGGTTTCTCGCCGGATGAGGATTGCGGGAACCCGGAGGACTCGAGTGGGATGGATCCTGGGGAAAATAGTTCCAGAGACGAAAATCCCGATTTCAATGAGCCGGATCTCTATGAACCGGACCTCGATGAACCGGATCTCAATGAGCCAGATCTTGATGAACCGGATCCCGATGAACCGGATCCCATAAAACCGGATCCCATGGATCTCGATGAGTCGGAGGACGTTGGTTCGGACAGAGTTAGGCGGAATTGGAAGGAAGCGATGGAAATAGACTTCCTAAAGCCTGGGGAAATGGGCTCGTCTGGGGTAGTAAAAGATTCATGTGCAGCAGGCTCAGCTGGCGAGCATGTTTCGGGCGATTACACGAACCATGGAGAACCTC
>JAUQYW010000631.1 GCA_030587525.1 Candidatus Sigynarchaeota archaeon
CCGTGTAGCCATCCCTGATATAATACCCGATATGACTCGGATCCCAGATGTTAAGTGCGTTCCAAACGGGATAAAGCGTTTTTCCCTCCCCCGCGTCGAAATTGACGTCAATCGTGAGGCTACCAGTTACCGTGAAATTCGAGAGCATGGCGACCGTGGTGCCGGCGATGGCCGCGACCACAAGGCATGTAGCAAGGCTTCGCCCAAGTACGTTTCTCCGAGACATGATCGTCAAGTTGGGCAATAAAGATATAAATTCAACGGGAAGGTTTAGAGGATCATGCGAAAGGGCATCGTGGCATCGAAAAGCGTTGCGACAATCGTGGTAATAACGGCGCTTGCCTTGAATTTCGTCGTTGTCACCTTGAACCCAACGACCACGCCGATCTTGAGTGCCAGCATCGATTTTTCAAGCGATGCAAAAAAAATCATCTCACCTGTTTGGAATGATATGAATGTCTGGGACGTGAGCATGGTCGAGAGCAACATGACCGAGTTTAGGCAGCAACACCCGACCGTAGACACGTTAACCCTCATGACAGCGACGGGTGGCCGGAACGCACGCTGGAGCTACTCGAACGAGTACGTGTTCCGTCATCCGAATGGCACGCTCTGGTACAATTTCACGAAGCTCGATACCGCCCTCGACCGCGTCATGGCTGGAAAACTCAAGCTGGTGCTCGTCATCGGCAACGTCCCGCATGCCTTGGCAAACAAGACGACATTCGTGGATAGTGATTACGGGGCATTCGACGCTCTCACGCTACCCCCCGGGAACTTCACGGAATATGGCTGGTACATTGCCAACCTCACGGCGCATTGCATCGACCGGTACGGCATCGCAAACGTGAGCCAGTGGTCTTTCCGACTCATGACCGAGCCAGACGGCCGCGATTGGTGGAGCGGCACCGATGATGAGTACGTGGAGCTCTGGCTTTCCACGTTCGGCGTGATCAAGGCCGTGGCCCCGGGCGCGAAAATCGTGCTCGGAAACATGGGCGAGCACGACGATTTCCAGTTCGCGACGCATCTGCTCCAAAGCGTGCACGCGATAAATGCCACGTTGCTGCCGGACATCGTGAGTTTCAGCTATTACCATTTTTTGCAGCGTCCCGAGCGCCCCGATGACCTCGAAACATTAATCGACAGGTGGCTCGCGCACTTGTCATCCTTGCAGTTGGGCAAGATCTCGATGTTGGGGCAAGCTTCAACAGTACCGATGGCTGGGTTGC
>JAUQYW010000672.1 GCA_030587525.1 Candidatus Sigynarchaeota archaeon
TTACACGACCAGTTTCACCTTGCGGCGCTGTGAAGCTTTTGTCGACGGCATCAGCAGTTACAATGATACCTGGTCGAACTCCTCTACCGAAATGGTCTTCGTCAATGGCCTTGCCATCGGCACGCACGGCGTGGTCTTTCGATTCCACGACGGCATCGGTGGCATGACCGAGGGCAATGCGAGCGTCACGGTGTTCAACGTGGTGCCCGTTCTAACCCGGTGGATCGATTCCAACTTGACGGTCGACGTCACGTACGTGCGCGACGAGGGCGTCTTCGTCACCCTCGAGTCCATCCGCATCGTTGATTCCAGCGTTGACAGCCCCACGTACACGGTGCTCGTCAACGGCACTTCCAACGCGACGGGTACGTGGCAGTCTGGTATGAACTTCTCGATCGCCATCGGCATATTCCCGCCCGGCAACTATAATCTCACGATCGTGTTTGACGACGGGCTGGGTGGTACGGCCACGCGGCACGTGTACATCACGTGGCAAGCTGCTTCACCTCCCCCCGATTATTCTGGCGTGATGCTCGTCGTGATCATCGGGGGCATTGCTGCCGCCGTCGTGGTCTCGGTTATCAAGGTATCAAGTATCCGCAAGAACAAGGCCAGGGCGCACGATGCCGCTAAAACAGCAAAGGAGCAAGATAAATTCGATATGGACTACCTAGCTTAGCACGAAGATAAATTAATTCCATAACCTCGTTTTTTCCCACGATCATCTTTCACGATTATAAAAGACCTGCGTGGTACCACGCCTCATCTCCTCGATAGTTGCATCATCATCACAAAGGTATAGCTCGAATAGAAAGCTACAACTATAAGGGTGGTAATGTTCAAGGTCTGGCTCCACGGAATAGCAAAGATCAGTGGCACGGCAGAGGCAAGTGGTCATTCTTCACGACCGTGAATTTTTAAGTGTGCATTATTAATATTTTGATCAAAGGTGAACGAATCGTGGGCGTCGATGCCCATGCTATCCCTTTTCCTTCTGAAGAAAAACATTACGATACATTGAGCGGCCGGGCAAGCTAAACCTCGAGCCATCGTGATAATCTACGACCTGGAAGCATTCGTTGAAAACAAGGGCGGCAAGCAAATGGATGATGTCATGCTATTTGATTTGGATAATAGATTCGTCAAAACATAATATTTAGTAAAAAATAGCATTCCTAAACCAATGTTGACTCATTTATCAGAAATAAATTCGATATTTTCCCCAATCAAAGAGATCTATCTTCTGATTCAATTATTCACCAAGATGATCGATAAGTAACTTGGTTTTTTCTCTCGCCTTGTACCCGCTCGCACCTTTCAAGATACGAGAAGCCGCTTGCTCGTCCATCATACGTTCGATGATGCGCGTGACGATCGGGGAAACGCCGTCCTTGAAGTCAATGAGCAAACGAGTCCGGATCGGCACGATCTTGCCACCAGCCGCGTGCGAACAGGCATCGCAATAGAAGCATTTATTCTCATCTAACACGATCCTATTTCCAGCTTGACTGAGCGCGCCTGTGGGGCAAGCTTTCATTGCATTCATTGATTCGGACGGTTCCAGCTTGTCGGGAATTTTCAAGGTACCTTGCAAATATTTCAAAATCGGTGCTCCCGTTGTCGTGCGCCCTAGCATTACCGGCTCCAAATCGGGCAAGGAATGCCGTTCGAGTTGTTCCACGTTTTCCTTGAGTTCGATGCGCTCTTCGCCGTTTATAAAGAGTTTCAAGGCACCCGATGGGCAAAAGTACGCACAAACACCGCAGTGGACGCATTTTACAAGGTCTATAACAATATACTCTTCGTGCGTGGTACCCCATGAGATGACCTTGCCCGTTATCGGGCACGCATGGATGCACAAGCCACAGCCAACACATTTTTCGTTGTTATGCTCCAATACACGTTCTTGATTGAGCAACTTGAATTTGTACACGTGGGTCGATGGGGACTTGAATTCCTTGATTCTTTGGGGGAGGACCATCGTAGCTCACGATCAAGCTTCGATTAGATTGCACTCGTGGAATTTAATGAGTTTATGAAGTTTCTATTTTATGGACATTAGAGGTTTTCGATTGTAGTTTATTAATTATTTTCACCACATTTTGTCTGTTTTTCTACATATTCCTTTTAATTATATTAAAATGAAAATAACTTCAAGAATTAGATCTTCGAATTCCATCATATCACATAAATCAATTCTTCTGGATCCTACAAAAACTCCATATCCAATTATATCGCTTTTTGACGCGATATCTGATGAATCACCGACTAAAAAGTCAAAAAACTATGAATATAAAGACGGATAACTTGCAACGACAAATAATACACCTTCACGTGAACTGAAATGCCAACAAATTACCAAAAATTAATCGTCGTTGATCCGGCGAGATGTACCGGTTGTGAAATATGCGAGGCTGCTTGTTCCTTTGCTCATGAAGGAAAATTCATTGCCTTGAATTCCAGGATCCAGCGAATCCGTATTGAACCGATCACCAACTATGCCTTGAGCTGCCAATTTTGCACAGACCCTCCGTGCGTGGCGGTATGCCCGCAAAAATGCTTGACCAAGGATGAAAAAACAGGGATCATCCAAGTTAACGAGCAAAAATGCGATGGCTGTTCCTTTTGCATCAGGGTATGTCCTTTCGGTGCCATCACGTTGCATACAACTCGGAAGAAAGTCATCATCTGCGATCTTTGCGATTCCACGGAGGAAAAAGAACCGCAATGTTCAAAATTTTGCCCAAAGGAAGCCATCCAGGTGAAACCGGTAATCAACCTGGCACAAGAATCACGTAAAGAGCAAATCTTATCCCTCCTCAAGGGTATTGAAAAAGAAAGGAAAGTTTGAGGTAAAATAACATGGTTAAAGGATACATTAGCAAGTGCGCTAAGATCGATCTCACGAGGGATAAGATCGAGGTGTTTAATCTTCCTGAGGAATATCTCAAGAATTACATCGGAGGTTATGGTTTTGCAGCAAAGACGCTCTGGGACGAATTGAAGCCGGGCATCGACCCGCTATCCCCGGATAACATACTCCTCTTCAATATCGGCCCGTTCCCAGGTACCTATCTTCCCACGAGTAGCAAATATGGCGTGTTCGCGAAGTCGCCGCTCACAGGACTGTTCGGCATGTCCATCTCCAGTGGTTCGGTTGGCCAGCAGATGCGCCAAGCAGGCTTGCAACAGCTCCAATTCTATGGCAAGGCATCAAAGCCAATCTACTTGTTTGTTGACGATGGTGATATCCAAGTGCATGATGCTAAGGACATGTGGGGCAAGCTGGATTCGTGGCAGACAGAAGATAAAATCCGGGAGGAATATCGTGACGAACGCATCGGCGTCGCCGCCATCGGCAAAGCATCCGAGAAATTATCGCGATTCGGTTGCATCACGAACGATCGTAACCGCCAAGCAGGTCGCACAGGAATGGGCGCTGTAATGGGGTCAAAAAATCTCAAGGCGCTTGCGTTTCGCGGTACGCACGAGATTGAAGTCGCGAAACCAAAAGAATGGAAGGCATTGGCACTTGACCTCATCAAGCGGTGTCAAGGCCCTGCCACGCTCAAGTATCGTGATCTTGGCACGCCGATCAACACGCTCAATTTTCAAAAGCTCGGTTGTCTACCCGTAGACAACTTCCGCGAGGGAACATCCGATCGTGCTTTGGAAATCAGCGGCGAAATCATGGCCGAAAAATGGGTTATCAAGAAGGCTGCATGTTCCAATTGTCCGATTGGTTGCGATCACCTCTGCCTTGCAAAAGAAGGTCCTTACAAGGGCTCTATCTCAAGCGTTGATTTCGAGTCTCTTTTTGCACTTGGCTGTTGTTGCGGCGTCTATGACATGAATGCGATCATAAAGGCCATTGAGATGTGCGACCGGCACACTATCGACACGATTTCAGGTGGTTTGTGCGTGTCCTTCGCAATGGAATGCTTTGAAAAGGGGTACATCACCAAGGAGGATTGTGGAGGCATTGATCTTAAATTTGGAAATGCCGACGGCATGGTTTCGTTCGTGGATCAAATCTGTTCTCGCAGCACGAAAGCAGGGGATTTGCTCGCAGAGGGCACACGCATTGCGGCACAGAAAATTGGTAAAGATTCTATGAAGTTCGCAATGCAATCAAAGGGTCTTGAATTGCCAGGATATCACTTGACTGCACTTAAGACCGCCGCGGTCGGCTTTGCTGTTGCTATTCGTGGTGCTTGTCATCTACGAAATGCTGCCTATTCCCCCGATCAAAAAGGAACTTTCGACCGATTTAAGGAAGATAGAGCTGATGAGCGTGCCAAGGAAATTATCAAGACCGAGGACAACTATGCAGTCATCGATTCATACATCATCTGCAAGTTCACGCGGGGTATCTACAAGAGCGATGATGAATTGGCCCAGGTATATGAATTGGTCACTGGCATTCCGTTCACAGGGAAGCAGTTGAACAAGACAGGTGAACGTATCGTTAACTTGTCCAAGTGCTTCAATGTCCGGGAGGGCTGGAAGAGAGCTGACGACACGCTACCCGAGCGTTTCTTCTCTGAACCACAGACCCAGGGGCCCGCCAAGGGCATCGTCATCGATCGCAAAGGATTCGAGGACTTAAAGACCGCATATTATAAAGCACGGGGCTGGAATGAGAAAACTGGTATCCCCACCAAGGAAAAACTCAAGGAGCTTGGGTTAGATTTTGTTCTCGGAGATATCAATCAAGATATATATACCGCATAGCTGAAAGGATCGCATACCAGGTGAATGTCGCATGATTTTATCAGAAAATTTTCTGTGTCCAAATTGTGAGAAACGCGGACCACACACGCATTCGTGTCAAGAACCGGTGAAGAAAAAGAAGATGACCATCGAGGATGTAAAAAAATTGAATTATTATTGCATCAATTGCGGCCGCGTGGGAGAAACGGAAGATACTCTTTGTCAACCTGCCCGATTGACCGAGAACGGCAAGTTGTTGTTTTTAAAGGCTGCGCTCTTGACGGGTGAAGCCCACATTTGCCAAGTATGTGGCCAGCCCGTGCAATTGCCCGGGCATATCTGTGATTTGAAAGTGGCGTCATATGAATGCGTATATTGTAAGACTTCAGTTCAGAGTCTATTCCATATCTGCAAGGGTATCGTCGATAATGCAAAATACACGTGCCGAGATTGCGGACGCATCGCAGTCAAGAAGGAATCCTTGTGTTCTCCCATTAGAATCAAGTAACACCCATAAACTAAATCTAGATGGAAGCGACGGGACAAGCATAATGCATCCAAGGAGGTAATGCCCAAAAACTGCGAAAATCTTTTTCCAATTCACGATTCAACGGTTCTCGTGAAAGGAGATATAATTATGTCAGAATATAAAGAAGAAGACAAGGTACCCAAGGTAGGCGTTTTCATCTGTCGATGAGGCATCAATATAGCTTCTGTCATCGATTGCAAGGAGTTGGTCGAGAAAACGAAAGGCATCAAGGGTGTCGTGTGTGCCGATGACTATTTGAGCTATTGCACCGCGGGCGGAGCAAAGAATATCAAGGCTGCGGTGGATAAGTACAAGCTCGATCGAGTCGTGCTCGCGGCTTGAACCCCCAAGACTCACCAGCCGGTCTTCCAAGCTGTGCTCAAGGATGCGGGTCTCAATGAAAGAATGTTGGAATTTGTCAATATCCGGGAACATAATTCATTCATACATATGAACGATAAAAGAGCAGCCGGCTTGAAAGCGCACCAGCTATTGAAAGCAGCCGTTGCCCGTGCATTGCAACTAGAACCGGTTCCTATCGAGATCGTTGATATCAATCCGAATGTCCTGGTCGTGGGTGGGGGTGTCGCGGGTCTGACAGCAGCGATCGACCTCGCAAACCAGCCCAAGCTGCAGCAAGTCATTCTCGTCGAACGGAAAAACACAATCGGCGGGCGCATGGCCCAGATGGACCGCACGTTCCCGACGGACGATTGCAGCATCTGAATCTTGGGGCCGAAAATGCTCGAAGCAAACCGGGAGAAAAAGATCAAGATCCACACGCTCGCGGAAGTGGATCAAGTCACGGGGTTCATTGGCAATTTTGATGTTCGTGTCAAGAAATTCCCGCGGTATATAGACGACAACAAGTGCAATGGCTGTGGATTATGTGCCAAGGTCTGTCCCGTCGTCATCCCGAATCCCTTCGATGAAAATCTTTCGGCTCGAAAGGTGGCAGATCGATCGTTTGTACAAGCGGTTCCACCAACGTTCGACATCGCTGTTGATTCTTGCATTCATTGTTACGAATGTGTAGCAGCGTGCGACCAATTTGCGGTGGATTTCTCGCAAAAGGAGCAATATATCGATTTCAAAGTTGGTAGCATCATCATCGCCACGGGTTGGGATTTGTACAAGATCAAGAAATATGGTTATGGCATATTTGACAATGTCATCGACCAACTCGAGCTGGAACGTATACTCGCGCCCAACGGCCCTACACTCGGCCACATTGTGCGTCCTAGCGACCACAAGACCCCGAAACGCATCGTTATGATTCAGTGTGTTGGTTCGCGAGGCGAAGAGAACGCTCATTGTAGCCAAGTATGCTGCTTGCTTGCCGCGAAAAACGCAAAGCTCATCAAATCAGAAATCCCGGACGCGGAAATCATCGTGTCATACATCGATATGCGCTGCGCTGGCAAGGATTATGAGGAATACTACAAGAGATCTCGCGAGGCTGGTATCATTTTCGTGGGAGGCAAGGTCGGTAACGTGAAAGAGGATCCAGTGACAAAAAACATCATCGTGACGATGGAAGATAAAAATTCAGGCGAGATCTTGGAAGTAATCGCGGACCTCGTCGTTTTGTCGTCTGCTACGATGGCATCCGATGGCACGAACCAAATAGCGAAAGTGATGAAGCTGGAGCAAAGTCCTGAAGGATTTTTGAAGGAATTCCATTCGCGGCTCAATCCCATCAGCACCAAGGTGCCAGGTGTATTCCTCGCCGGTTCTTGCCAGGGTCAAAAGAGTATTGGATCCTCGGTGTCCCAAGCCAAGGGGGCTGCATCCGCCGTATCGGTGCTCGTTAACAATGAGAAATACAAGATCGAGCTTTTCCGCGCTGTCGTGGAAAAAACGGACGCGTGCTCTAAATGTTATCGATGTATTGAAGCATGTCCGTATGGCGCGATCTCCATCGACGAGAAGGGAAAGATCGATGTCAGCGTTATCTCATGCAAGGGATGCGGAACTTGTTCGAACGTATGCCGTTCGCAAACGATCCAACTACGTTATTTCCGTGACACACAATATGATGATTATATTGATGCTCTGTTCGAGGAAACGCCTGCTAAATAAAAGTTGCAACAAAAAACCTTTCGCTCATCGAACGGATGAAGTTTCTTCTAAAAGTTCAAAGGTGGAAATGGACAGCTTGCGAGGCTTTTCGATGAGATTAATAATTATCCTTTGAGACTATATTTTTTTAATTAAACGGTGTGCATACCCCTGCGAATACATTATTTGATGGAGATGATAGTTTATTTCTAAGATTTTCAAAGTTCAATTTCTCTCACATCTCGCGAAATTCATAGGAAGCAGTGTAGTGTACGTGAATCTTGGTGATCCAACGACCGTTGCTAAACTCATTGAAAAATTAAAAGAAATGTACGGTAACAAGTTTTCAGACAATTTTTTGAAAAATGGAAAGTTATTCAATGAAATGGTAATCTTGCTCATTAATGGGCTAAATTTAAAGCAATTCGCCGATAAGTATGCAAATCCAATGGACATTCTGCTAAAAGAAAACGACGATATTGTATTCCTCGTGCAATTCGGTGGCGGATGAAGACTAGAATCGGGAAACTTACAGATGAAGTTTCCCGAAAGATTTTTTAAACCTCCCGATAACTTTTGACGGGATGCACCTTGAAAATCTACGACCTGGAAGCATTCGTTGAAAACAAGCGCGGCAAGCAAAAGGATGATGTCTTGCTGCACGATGCCAAGTTCAAGGTCGTGCTGAACGAGCGCATCATCCCGCCGCTCGAGGTCCTGGACGGAAAGGCGGATAGGGAGCTCATTCTTGCGCACCAGCGCGTGTTCAGCCAAAAGCAGCTCGATCACCCGGTCATATTCAAGAAAATGGTGGAAACTATGGCCCCGGGAAATAGCACCGCGGGGGAAAACGATGCCGAATGCACCATCGAGTATGATGATGCCGGGAATCTCCCCGATGGCGCGTTCTTGTTCCGGGACCTGTTCCCCGTGCTCCACGTCGACAAGCGCGGGCGCGTGAAGCAGGTCGACCTCATGAGAAAATCGCAGCCGTCGGCCAAGTCCGAGGAACCCATCAACAAGGAATTCAAGAACATGCTCATCCAGGAATACAAGCAACACGCTTGGGAGGACTTGACCAAGCTTTTTTTCAAGAACGCATGAGCTGGGACCATCATGTCTGCTTGCATTGACTTGTTATTCATAGCACGACGCAAGGGATACATCAATTCCCTGGCATTTCACCTCGATCGCGGCGAGATGGAGGAAGTGCAAGCGACGTTGCAATCCATCCAAGCCTTGGCTGGCGATAACCTCGCTTCGATTCGCCTCTTGAATGGCGAGGGCAAGCTCATCGACCAGGTCGGGACGCTTATCTCTCTCCAGACGGCGGGAACGACCGTGTCGTGCAAGAACGACGAGTGCATCTTGTCGGTCATGGTGACAGTCCGTCCACGGGAGCCGCGGGCGTACAGGATCCTCTGGGTCGGCCTCGATGGCGCGGGCAAGACGACCATGCTCCACCGCATGAAGCACAGCGAATTCAGCGACTTCCGGCCGACGATCGGTCTCGGTATCGAAGTAATGGATTTCGAGGGAAATGACATCGAAAACGTCGATATTGCCGGCCATCCATCGACGCGGAATGATTTGATCTCCGTGTCCGCTAGCGAAGCCAAGCCAGACGCCGTGGTCTTCGTCGTCGACTCGTCCAATCCTGGTCGCTTGTATGAATCCGCGGATTTCCTTCAAGCAATTCTCGAAAATCGCTTGCTCAAGGATGTGCCGCTGGTCATCCTCGCGACCAAGCAAGATATGGAAGGGGCATTAACGAGGGAGGAGATAGTGGCAGGATTCGATCTCAAGAACAAGATGGCGGGGCGAACATGGACCTCCATAGACGCGTCTGCAAAAACTGGCCTCGGGATCGTGGATCTCCTCCACTTCCTCGCGACCGTCTTATTTACCACCAGCAAGTAAAAGCTTGAACCATTACCGCACGATCTCCAGGGATTCCTTCATCACGACGGGACGCGATTCAACAACAATACAGGGCGTACCATCCGGTTTCACGTACTGGTTGACAAGGCCTTGACAATTCGGAGCCCCGCATGCGCACTTGAACGACCATCGATGATCCCACAGGCCAGGGTTCTCGCTTCCGTACACGACATTGTAGGAAAACGTGATTTCCTCGCCATTCTTGATAGGAAGCATGGTAACGATTTCCATTTGCCCGTTCACATAGGAATTCGGTTCGCACGAGTGGTTTGCATAACGCGCATCCGTATAGGGTCGCATGACGCTCTTGTCATCCCATAAAATGATATGGCGCGCTTCCTCGTCCCGCACGGCATCTGCAGGGATCAAGGGACCAACGAACTTTTCCACCACGACCCCGGCGGGCAAATCCTCTTTTGCAACGAGACAGAGGCCACCATAGGGGCACTCGGCTACTCGGGATGGATACATGTTAATCAGACCGGATTATCGATAGAAACAAATCAGAAAGCCACCAGCGATACTATTAAATCTTGTGAAAACCTTTTTCGCCCCGCACCGATGAAAATAAAAGCGTCAGCGGGAAGATCGCAGCCTTCTTTATATTGACCGGGAATAGCGTTGAAAATCGGTGCGATTTCATTATATCGAAAAAAATTGGAAGCACGTCATTTTAATTCATACCATTCAATGGTCCATGGTGGAGGAATGATTTGGATTCCCGGGAATCAATGCTATTCATTTCCAATCCATTCAAGGCAATCTTTCGATGTCACGAGTGCTTGCCGATCTTCTTCTTGTTGCGTTCATGCACGATTCGGACCCATGCCTCGAACGTGCTTACATAGGAGCCGGGCTGCACTTGATGGGTTGGCCCGATGCAAAACCCGGTTCTGGTTCCATTGCAATTGAACGCGTCGATGATCCCGAACAATCGTCGCGTCTCTTTCTCGAGCCCGGCTTGCACCGTGGCCGACCATGGCTCCAAGAAATACCGCAAGTCGAAGGCGCCCGTCACGGCTAAGCGATGCCCGATTGTTTCAACGACCGTTTCAAAATCCAAGGCATCTGGCTGGATCGGGTTGATCGCGTCGATGCCGCCATCAGCGAGCCACGACAAGATTTCCGTGATGTTGCCATCCGAGTGCAAGATGACGGCAAAACCGTCCCCGCCGGCTTGCTTCAAGCCCTTGACCAGGCGCATGTGCACCGGGTAGATGAGGTCGTGCCACACCTTTGGAGCGCACATGAGCCCCTCGTTCAAGGCATAGTCGTCCCCGATGCGAATGGCATTGGCACCGTGTTCGATCATGGCCTTTCCAGCAGCAATGCAGTAATCCGTTACCCGGCGGAGAATGTCCTTGGCGAGATCGAGGTCGCGCCGGGCAAGGATGAAAAATTCGGTCCACGCATCGGAGACCAATTGCCACGATGGCTCGAATGGTCCATTGATGACGCCCCAGATAGATAATGGATCATCGAGCTTCTCGTTGCAGCGGGCGATCTCGTCGATCCCGGCGAGCCACGCGGGATCGCATAGATCGGGGAAAACATAGCTCTCCCATCGCTTCTTGACGGCCCCGATGTCGAGTCTCCCGGCCGGCCGCAAGGGGAACGGGGCACAAAACTCGTCGTAGAAGGACGTGATCACGTGCGATCGGCCCCACGCGTCCGTGTACCGGGCACCAGGTGTTAATTCAAGGACCCTCACTGGATAGAAGGAAGGATGCCCGACTTGCACGACATCGAGATCCAGGTCCACGCAATAACGCCACGAGTTTGCCGGCGTGACCGTGTTCCCGCGCGCACCGAGCGCCGCTTTCATGAACTGTGGCGTGGCAGACATGAACACCGGGAATTTGTCCACGGCCTTCCGAAAAAGGCTGTTGCGCACGCGTTCTTGCTTGTTCATCGATCTCACCGGGTTTTCAGAGTGACAATAGCAATTTGCAGTAATGATCGTGTTCCAATGAATAGCTTGTCTCCAATCCGATTAGTGGCTGATGAAAAAAGCGAGGTGCCCACGGATTTTTTTCGCCGGGCGCCTGGCGATACCTCATCACGTCGTTGCATTCCCTTTCGCGGCGTCCGGGCGAAACTTATATACCTTGGCTTCCTTCGCAACCATGATCGAGTGAAGCGGAATAGGTGAAAATAATCCATGCCCCAGTGTCAATTTTGCGGTAAAAATGACATGCTCCCTTACAAGTGCAGTTATTGCGAGAAAACATTTTGCGGGCAACATCGACTGCCCGAAAATCACGAATGCACGGCCGTTGGCGCGGGAAAGAAGGTTGTAAAGAAAAAGAATCCTGAAGGGGAGAAAAAGAAGTCGAGCACGTTCACCTACAACAACGAAGACGATTTCATCGATTGATTCCTTTTTTTACCTTGCTTTTTATTCCTACACCCGATTTGCCTTAGCAAATGTAATGTGTAAAGCCGCCATCGCTGATCTTCAAGAGCAATTCGATGGCTCAATTTTTCCCATCGATTCGATTTAAATGGCAATTCGGCCCTCCTTTTCTTGAAGATGATCATGATCGGGGGTTTTCTCCTTTTCATGGACCAAAACCGATTACACTTTTACCTTTGCATTCAAAAATCAACCACCGGGGATCGGCCATATCCCGGTAACACGCGTATTGGAAAGCGTCGTGGGGGAATATCCATCCAAATCCGAAAAATTGTTCACACAAGCGATGAACATGGCACAACTCTCTCACGACACGAATCGCGCCGCAATTTCCTTCGATGAAGATACGCTCAAGTCAACCCCTAGTATAACCTCGTTGAATTCTAACCTTTCAAGCCGCAAGACAAGGATCGGCAAATCGATCAGCCCCGGAGCAGAAAAAGGACTCCTGGAGGTCACTTTGTTCTACAAGAACAAAGCATCGTTTTTTCGAGAGAACGTCATCATCAACGAATTTCTTCCCCACAATTTCACCTTGATCGATTCAAACAAGAATTGCGGGGGAATGTTGAAGGATAACGGCTTCGTGATCTCGTGGCTCATAGACAAGGTCGAGCCGGACGAGGAAGTCGAGATCTCCTACACCATCAAGGCGAACGATGAGGCAGCCTCCTTGAAGACGGCGGGATGCAAAGGATTCAAATAAAACTTTGGTATATATACCTTTTTTCCTATTCTTCGATCGTGTCGACATCAGTTCCAGATTTTCCCGGTTTCCTGAACATCTTAAAGTCCGGCCTCTTTGCCCGCTTAAGCATATCTCTGATGCGCACGTGCAGTTTCTTGTGGATGATGTATCGCACAAGAAACGTCACGCCAATGACCCCTGCGGTGACGGCGATCAACGCGACGCCGATGACCCAGTTGTTCCACGGCTCGATGACGAAAGCATAATAAATGGTCAAGATAAAGAATTGGAAGAGCACGGTGCTCATGCCAACCGCGGTAATCTCCTTTGGCGTGATGGGACGTTTATATTGATGTGACAAGTTTACCACTATCATATTATCACCCATCGCTGTTAAATTATCGCCAAGCACGATGGCCTTGTTTAAAGCAAAAAATGCCACTTTTCTCTGCGCTTCATTCAATCCCAAGGTGATCGACATGTTGTCGATGACGGGAATCATTATCTTGCAGATCGATGTCGGATCCGTTAACCCAGTGAGGAGGCCGGGAATCCACATGATGACGATGACCGTTAAATATTGATTCCCAGCGCCCAGGAAACTCAAACCGCCCGCAATGAGGTTGAGAACGCCGAGATCGTTCAATGCCCCGGTGATGGTGAAAATGCCGAGCAGGTAGAACACGAGCTGGACGTCTATCTTTACGATGATCTCGTCGATGCTAAGGCGGCTGATGATCAAGAGGAGCACACCACCAGCCAATGCTATGATGTCAGGCGTGATGATGGAGGAGGGAATGATCACGAAGCATGCCATCACGCCAAGCAGGACAAACAGCGCCTTGTACATAAGCCCTTTATTCGGGATGAAGGACCACGTGTCGAATTCCTTGAGGATCTCGATGCCGCTTTCTAGCGGTGTCCAGCTCTTGCGATAGAAGAAATAGAACAAGAACAGCGTTGGCACGATGAGCATGATTGCTTGCAGCCCGACATTGAGGAAGAATTCCCCGAATGTGATTCCCGCGTACGACGAGATGAGAATATTGACGACTTGCGACACTGAAAAGAAGAGCGCTCCGATATTCACGATGATACCCATGCAAAGAATGTACGGCTTCGCATCCAGGTTCAGGATACGTGAAATCATGACGATCAAGGGAACAAGAATCATGACGGACAGCACATTGTTGAGCACCGACGTGATCACGACGGAAAGCATGCAGATCGTGACCATCAACCGCACGCTGCTCT
>JAUQYW010000692.1 GCA_030587525.1 Candidatus Sigynarchaeota archaeon
TTATGAAAAAGGCGCGCGGCATCCTCGACAAGCATCCGCTCAACGAGGTCCGTGCGAAGAAGGGGCTCCCCGTTGTCAATGCGGTCCTGCTCTACGGGCCCGGTTCCAAGACAACCGTGTCCTCTTTGAAGGAGAAATACAAGATCGACGTGGCGTGCATCGCGGGCAACGGCCTCATCAAGGGCCTTTGCAAGTACTTGGGAATGACCCTCGTGCCCTGCAAAGGCGCGACCGGCACCGCCGCGACGGATCTGAACGCGAAAGTCGAAGCCGTCATCTCGACCTACAAGAAATACGACCTCACGTTTCTGCATGTCAAGGCTACGGATGCATTCGGCCACGACAAGAAGCCCGTGCAAAAAAAGGAGTTTATCGAGAAATTTGATCGAGCGCTCGGCAAGTTACTCGAAAAGATCGACCTGGCAAAGACGTTCTTGTTCATCACCGGGGATCATGCCACCCCTTGCGCGCTGGGTTCGCATTCCGGCGATCCGGTTCCCATCGTAATGGCCGGCCCGACCGTCATCCGCGATGACGTCACCCGTTTCGACGAGGCGAGCTGCGCCCGCGGTTACCTTTCTCGAATCAGCGGTAAATACGTGATCAGTCTCATCTTGAACAAGCTCGACAAGCTGAGAAAATTCGGCGCGTGAAGACTGGATCAAATCACGTGTCTGGTGCCCGGTCAAGTTCGCTAGCGGGTACGAGGAATTTTTCCATGAGTATCTCGTCGACATAAACGTCGTTCACCTTGAATTGGCACTTCCGTCGTCCCGCGATCTCGAAGCCCATTTTCGAGTACAAGGCGATCGCCCGGGGATTCGTGTGGAACACGCTCAAGGTGATCTTTTTCTTCCCGCGAGCCAGCGCTTCAGTGCATGCTTCCTCGATGAGCGACTGGCCAACGCCAATGTTTCGGTATTCTGGATGCACGAGGATTCCAAGAATGCCGACGTGATCGATGCCATCCCATTCGGAGCTGGTCTCGATCGTGACTTGGCCAAGGAACTTTTCCGATCCCGCGGAATCTTTCAAGATGGCAACGAGGCAAAAATCACCGGCTGTGATGAGCTCATAAAACCAGGAACGCTTGTCGGCCTTATTTTTAACTTGAGCAGAAACCGGCAAGTATACCCCCTCATCGACGACCATGTTAAAAACATCCCAGATATCGTCGACATCGCTGATCTGTGCATCCCGAATTTCGATCTCGTAGCCTTTCTTGAGGCGGCGTTGCGATTGCACCATCGTTCATCATGCACGCTGGGAGACTTTGTCGTGCGTGGGTCCGCACGGGTTCAAGAAAATGAATTAAACCCGGGGGATAAATATTAGCTATCAACCAAGATCTCACGGGAGAGCCGATATCATGTCCGACAAGGAAAAAACGCCAAAAACAACCGCGAAAGACAATGTCGTGCTGAAGAAAGTCGAGACCAAGCACCAAGAAGTAAAATTGTCTGATAAAGAAGTTGGCATGATGAAAAAATTCGAGCGCGAGGTGAATCCCAAGAGAGATTTGACCAACGACGAGATCACGCTCATCAACATCCTCGAAAAACAGAAGTTGTTCATGGACCGCATCGCGATCAAGTTCAATCAAACCCGGCAAACCCTAGGCATGCAGCTGTTCAAGTTGAAGGATTTGCAGGGCTTGATCGACAGCTTGACTGCCAAGGGATTGGTCGCAACCCGGGACGCACCTGCGGGCAAGGTCTTCTATCTCACCGAAGCTGGGCTCGAGTTTCTCGATCTCGTGTGAGCTCGCAAGATTAACCGCCATGGCTGGACTCGATTATGGGAAAAAAAACCGCAGCACCGAAGAAAAAAGAGGAGATCGAAGAACTAAAGGATGCCGAAGACGAGGAAGAGGAGGATCGCGATAAGGAATTCATGTATTGGGACGTCACGTTTGATGGCGAGGATCCCGGCGTCGCCGACGATTTCGTGCTCAATTTCATTGATTGCTCCTTTCTCGTGGGTGAACCTTTGCTCCGAAATGATTTTCTCGATGACCTCATCTTGCACGTGAAAAAACATGATAATTATAACGTCATCGGGAACATCAAGGAAGTCATCGATGACGCGGGCGAAAACCAGACGGACAAGAACATCTATGCCATGCTCGGCATCTTGAAAAATGGCTTGAGGGTCGGTTTCTTGCTCGGGAATCTCATCGAAAATGGCCATGATCTTTGGCATATCGCCGCGGTTTGGCCCGAGGAATTTGCCATGAAAGTCAGGCAAAATCAAGAAGTCTTCCAGAACGCGCTCTACATGTTCATCGACAAGCCAGAAGAATGGTCGCGCGTCGACTTGATCGTCCCGATCTCGAAGAAATCCAGCAGCGTCAACTTCTCTATCTAGTTCAACATCCTATCCTTTTGCTGGTTTTCTCGCGACGATGCTCTGCTCTATTTTTTCAGCGAATTCACCGCATCGATGGCCGATTTTTCCACGAGTTCGCCCTCCTCCTCGCTGAGCGACATCATGACCACTTCATATCCCTTGGCCTGATAATTGGCTCGCGTTGCGATATATCCAATATAATCGTTTGCATATCCCGCGACGAGAACGTGCTTGAACATCGAGCGTTTCTTGATGTTTAAACTGATTTCCGAGAATAATTCACCCGGCACGCCAGCAATGGCAATGTCGTCGAATGACAGTGCTTGCACGGGTGCCGTGATGGAAAATTTGCCGTCGTGCACCTTCCCGGCCGCGAAGGTGAAGATCTCGGCCTTATCCGGGTCATCAGATAGCACTTCGATCTCCTTCAAGGTACCTTTAACGCTGTCGATCTTGACCAGGCTCGTTTTTTTTGCGATTTTCACGATAGCGGATCCTGCTTTATTACCAATTTCCTTGCAATCATCGAAGGTATGAACGGGCACGAAACCAATTATCGGAGTGTTGACCGGGTTCAAGTTCCCGCAAGACCCTTGCAAGAAGATCGGCAATGCACCGGGAAACGCTTCGGCGATGCGCTCGTTTGCATAATACACCCAGTCCGCTGTGATATCTAGGTTCTCCGCGCCCATCACGACGGGATGGCAAGCGAAGTTGTATAAAATCGCCACGATGTGTTCTTTTTTACCGGAAAGGGCTTCCTTGACCACGAGCACCGTGCACGTATCATCAACATGCTCGGATGTCGGGTCGTATGTTCGCCGGTTGAACGAGACCCCCTCGATTTTACCTGTTGCCACGGCGATGCTCGCGGGTTTCATGGCTTGCACGGCAGCCGAAATGGATGCGTCGATGGTCCCGTATAGTTTCTCGAAACCCTTGTAAGGATCCCCAAACAACGCGATGTTTCTCGGCCCGGAATGCGTGTGCGTTGCCGTGATCATGATGTTTGCCACGGGAATGCCGAATCTTTGCTGGATGCGTTCCTTCACTTCGAGCACGTGAGTCCGCTCTAGCCCGACGAGATCGCAAGACGCGATGACGATCGTGTCGTTCCCATTGCCGATTGCAATGGTCTTGGTATGAAGCGGGTCGTGTTCTCCCGTGCTGGGCGCATTCCTGCCGCTGTAGCCTCCCATGGGAATGCCCACGGGAAGATCGAACCGAGTCGAGGCGGTGCCTATCGTGATGCCCATTTTCCTTTCACTGCAGTTTCTCAATTGCTATGGCAACGCGCACGGGCGCGTTTAAAAAGGGAACGTAGAATCCGGAAATATCGGGATCCCTCGAAAGTAGCAACTTGCACGAGACGAGGGAACATTTAAAGATAATTTCGTAAAAATAGAGGATCGTCTACAATCGGGTAACGATTTCGCATTCGACGCGCTGGATGCCCGGCAATTTAGAGAGAGCATCCTCGACTGGCTGCGTTCCGCCCGCCATGAATTCAGGCATGGACACCTGGATCTTCAGCGCCACCAGGCCGAAAGCTATCGGTTCCTCGACGCAGACCAGGAGCTGGCACACCTTGTGGTTGCCTTCCTTGTCGATGATGTCGTTCAGGAGGATGTCCGTGATCTTGTCCTTCAATAGCTTCAGGTCGATCTCCGTGTCTTCCGGCAACACCTTCATGACTGCAACGTTCGTGCCCTCGACCTTTTCTTTCTTCTTTTTCTCGGGCTCCTTCGCTTCCGGTGCTTTAACTTCCGGTGCTTTTTTCTCGGGTGCCTTTGCTGCTACTTCTTGCTTGGGTGCCGTTTTTTTACCCATGATCTTCACGTCATGTACTATTTCCACGTTCACGGTCCTTCCGTGTTGCATTTCACGCACTTGTACGGATGGGCCATCTTCCTGCACGATTCGCAGCGCCAAATTATGTTCACTCCACATCCGGGGCACGCGAAATGCACGGCATGCTCGGCGGGATGGATCACGGTGCCGCAACCAGTGCAGCGTTGTTGCTTGAGCGACATATTCGTTCACGAGGGTTTAATCGACATGGCTCTTGTTCAACTCGTTGACATTGAACAAAGCTCGATGCAATTAAGGTGGATAATGTTCAATTTCTTTAAAATCTTTATAACAAATTTGTCGGCGGCGGCAAGCGCAAAATCTGCCCGAAGCATTCGAGATCGATACACGATCAAACCCGCATAATATATGATGATACGAGCTTGTCGAGCTTCAGCAGCATGACGGTTCCCCGGCCGTGCTTTGAAGCCACGGTCGGTGACCCGGGGTCAAGAAGCAGCGGAACCGCCTCTGATTCGAGAAGCTTGGGGATGCACGTGTTCCCGGACACGAGCACGTTGATGTGCTTTCCCTTGAATGAATCGATGTCCGGTCGCTGGTTGTGCACGGCAACGATGTACCCTTGCACGTTCAAGATCTTCGATAAAGGCAGCTCGCGGGTGAAATCCGAGGGATCATCGAGAACCCCGCGCACGGCATCGACCGGTGCCAGTGTTTCCAGCTCCTCCAGCACCCATTCCTTGCAAATGTTCCCCGCGTGGATGATACGGTCGACGCCCGTGAAGATTTCCTTAACCTTGGCGGGTAATGGCTGCTCCTTCGTCGTGATGCGCGTGTCCGAGATGATGCCGATCTTGTACGTGGTAGGAGGCCTCCTGCGAAACGTCTTGCTAAAAGATCAAGAAATACGACAATAGCACGAGGATGATGAACATGACGAGCATGATGAGGGCATCGCCCGGAACCGTGCGGTGCTTGAGTGCACCCATCAAGCGCTTTGACGCGAAAAACGCGCGCTTGATGAAACGGTGGAACACGATCGCCAGCACCGCGCCCGCGATGAGCATGGGCCCGTAATATGTCAGCAAGAACGGGAGCATGGTATCCCCCTGAAATCCCTGTGTGGTGGTGAACGCGAGGATCGAGAATGCCGATATGAAATTCCCGAGCCCGTGGGCGAGCACGATCGGGAGCATGCGGTTAACGCTCAA
>JAUQYW010000704.1 GCA_030587525.1 Candidatus Sigynarchaeota archaeon
AGTGCGCTAAGTAGGTTTGCGGAAAAATAATAGCACCAATAAAGGCGACGATGAAGATCTGGAGAATGCCGCTCAACATTTGCCACCAAACGAAAATTTGCGCGTAGTGTATTGCCTTGTCAGGTTGATGAATGCGATATTGTGAAAAATACTTGGCCAACGCCACGCTAGTGCCGACGTCGAACGCCGTCCAAATGGCGCTGAAAAAGTTCCGCGTTAAATCCATCCATCCATTCACTTGAGGAAATGGCAAGATGTATTGCGGGAGCAAGATGCCCACGACCACGAGTTGCGGGATCAGGACAATGATTCCCATGAAAAAACCGAACAAGAAGCCAGAAATTTGCTTGTGGGTTCCTACTTGCTCCCACTTGTCCGAGAGATCGATTTGCGCGAGTTTCGATATCTCGGCCTCGATCTCCTCGGGATTCTTTCCAGACGCCATTAAATCCGCGATGATTTTTCGTTTTCCCTCGTCGATCTCGATACCCTCGTCGTCCTTCTTCGTCTCGACCTTCGCCGCTTCGAGGCTCGCTTGATCCAGCCGGGTGCGTGCAGAAACGCGCTTCACGATGAAGAACAAGGCGAACGCAATGATTAACATCGCGCACACGTATATCCCGATGGTAAGTTGCTCGCTGGAATGCGGGACGGGGCTATATTCCCATTTACCATACGTCGCGTAGTCGAGGCTTGTATTGACCATGTATTGCATCGATGCGTAGAACATGTAATTGAAATACGGCCAGATCTTGACTTGATAATTGATCTCCTTCGGATTTCCGAGGTATCCCGCGTGATACAAGACACGGCCATTTCCAAGTTGTTTTTCCACGAGCAGCGGGTCCTTCGTCTCGTTCCGCAGCGCCTCGTCGATCTGCAAGAATCGTTCGAGCAAGATCGTCGTCGTGTTGCCCGTCGTGTTGATGTTGTCCCGCTGGATGGCCGTGTAATTCGCCATCTCGGGCATCGAGTTCCACTCGACCTTGCGGGACAAGTTGTGGCTCTCGGTTCCCACCGGCGTGTCGACCGTCGCCAGCTTGGTGTTTTCACTAACCGAGGGCGCGATAATGATGCCAAGATCGACGAGCAAGGAAGGATCCGCTATCAGCGCGGGGCTGGCCACGAGTATCAAACCACCGCCGCCGTGCACGTAAGTTAACAAGCTCGATTTCACGGATGCCATGCCCGGGTAATCCGCATCGACCACGACGCAGTCGTAGCCGGAAAAATTGCCGCTGAACGACGTGGTGACCGCAAGCGATGGATCAAGTGTGATAGCACTATACAAGCTCGAGTGGTTGACGTCCTCGGACGGCGCCAAATAAAGGACATTCAGGCTTGGATCGCCGGATCCAGCCCTGGCACTGCCGAAAATGAGGCCGGTGAACAAAAGTTGGGCTCCGAACACGGCGATGATGGTAAATAAAAACCCGGC
>JAUQYW010000706.1 GCA_030587525.1 Candidatus Sigynarchaeota archaeon
GAAAATCGCGTCTTTTTTCGCTTGCTTCATCACGGTCTGATCGATCGTATACCCTTGGAACTCCTTGATGCGTTTTTCCTTCTCTGCTTCATCTCCCATGGAGACCCACGTGTCGGTCGCGACCACGTCTGCGTTGCTGGTGGCGCCCTTCACTTGGTCCATGATGTCGACGTTTACCCCGAATTTTTTTGCTTCGGTGACATAATATTTCTCAGGCCAGTACTGCTTTGGCGCAACAATCCGTATGTTCATCCCTGCGATGCCGCAACCGAGCAGGTACGAGTGTGCCATGTTGTTGTTCCCATCACCCAGGTACACGAACTGGAGGTCTTTCAATGCTCCTTTGTGCTCCTTGATCGTCATGAGATCGGTGATGACCTGGCACGGGTGCTCCTTGTTGTCAAGACCGTTGATGACCGGGACGGTCGCGTATTTCGCCAGTTCCTTCATCGCGTCGTTGCTCTTCGCGCGGTACATGATCAGGTCCACGTAGCGGGACAGCACAAGTGCCGTATCCTGGATGCTCTCCCCGCGGCCGAGCTGCAGATCGTTGGTGTTGAGGAAGATCGCATGGCCGCCGAGCAGCGTCATCCCGACTTCGAACGAGACTCGAGTACGGGTGCTTGGCTTCTCGAACATCATCCCAAGGGTTTTCCCTTTCAGTTCCTCGATGGAGTTCCCTTGTTTCGACTCTTGCTTAAGCTTCATGCTCAGATCGATGATGTCCTCAAGATCGTTTTTGACGTCAAGCATGGAGGTGAGGTCTCGTTTCATCGAACATGGGAATCTGCCTTCTTTCCTTAAACGTATCGGAATCCGGGAAAACATTTTATCCGAGGACACGATTCATGCATCGAATGGGTGTTGATCTCGGGGAGTTGTTTACTAAGGAACCATGCGCGTTTGAGGATTTCAAGAACCGTGTCATCGCGATCGACGGGTACAACGTGCTTCATCAGTTTCTCGCGATCATCAGGCAACGTGACGGCACGCCGCTGAAAGACGCTCAG
>JAUQYW010000713.1 GCA_030587525.1 Candidatus Sigynarchaeota archaeon
CATCCATCCCCCCGTATGAGATGCTCTTGATGAGTTTTCCCGATTCAGATTGGTGCTCTTCGATGTTTACTTTTTCATGGATTTTTTTTGATGTTTCGAGGTCTTGGTTCTTCCAGGCTTCCCTCGCCTTCGTAGCGTTTTTATTCGTTAACATGGCATGTTCCTCGAAAAAAGTGTGCTGAGCAAGACATTCATTGCGGAGTATTCAAATCTTCCGCTATAACAAGAACGGCGCATTTTTCGACGGGAACAGGAGTTCATTGCATACTTTTCGCGCGTGTCGTTCGTGAACCCCCCGACTTGACAAGGTTCATAAAAATGCCTCGCGATTTGAGATATAAGGTTAGCAAGACCACTGTACAGCCAATGATCCAAAATATCATCCAAAACATTGCATGCTGGGCGATATCCATGCGTGGAACAGGTTGGACAAGGCTTGTAAAAAGCCAAGGGCGGTTAGTCTTGACGTATGTCACGCCGAGAGTCCATAACGTGAAGAATGTCTCCACGTTGTCCACGGTATACAAGATGGTTGGGATGCCATGCGCGTAGAAGTCTCGAAGCTGCGAATTCGGTATGTTTACATCTGTATTGACCATGTCGTATCCCTTTGCAAGAACTGATTCCACGGAGCAGTTATAGGTGCAAAGGCGAGTCAAGTTAACTGCATCTGCCGATGCCGTGTAGACCCACGCTCGCTTGCCGAGGCTCGATGTCGTCATATTAGAAAGCATCATGGCCCTTACAGTATCGTGGAATGGATGGCCATGCGGCGGTGATTTGAGATCGATCTCCAGGATCATGTTGTTGGCCTCGGAAAAATCAATGGCTTGCTGTAAGGTCGGAATCGGGGTACCGCGGTAAGATTCTGCCTTGCTCCTCGGGACGATGCCCATCGCGATGGTGCTGTATGGGTCGTTGTCTATGAACCATGAGCCCGCATCCAAAGCTTGGATCTGGGAAAAATTGAATTGGCACGCGGGGAGGGATGCCAAGGAAGGATATATTGTTTCCACGTCCGTGGTCCGTTGCAAGTCGTCGTCATGCATGAGGAAGAGCACACCATCATAGCTCACTTGCACGTCGATTTCCCAACCTACCACGCCGAATTGGAGGGATTCTTGAGCCGCAACAATCGTGTTTTCGGGAGCATAGTCGGACGCACCGCGATGCCCGATGAGGAGTGGCTTGGGTGGCAGAGGATCGTCGGTGATGGTGGGTGGCGTGGCCACGAATGGTAGGATAATAGCAACAGCATAGCTCGATGCAATCAAGCATAATGCCGATATCGTGACGATCCGTTTTTTCCTGGTGAATCGTGCGTACCCGCGGGCATGACGTACGATCATGGGCAAGAGCTTGACGAGAAATAGGAACATGATGCCATTTAGCACGAGATAAACATAGAAACTAATACCCTCGAAGAACCGTAGAACGATGAAGATTTCTTCTCCTGCAGCATCTGCGAGGATCACATAGATCACGTTCCATCCTGCCAGCATAAGGATCGACATCATCACGGACGCTCGGCGCGGCGTCGCGGGTTCATTCCGGGACAAGTGACGCGAGCATACGACCATCGCGGCGATATACCATGCGATGAATACCACTGCAATCAATACAAAAAGCAATATATAATTTATTTGCAATCCGATGCTGCTACCCATAAGCGCGTTGAGATCATACAAGTATGGTTGCAAGATAAACAAAATCACGAATGCAAGGGAGATCTCGGCAATCGAAATGGTATAATACGCCAGCCAAGCTTTTGCTCGCTTCCTCGTGCGGCTAGCGTCATCGGGTTTTGCCATGGTTCCCGTAATCAAGAAACTTATGGCACTATAAGAGCATACGCTAGAAAAATAGAGGGCATATAGGAATAATAACAGGAGTAGGCAAAATCAGAACAAAAAAGGTATCGTTGGTTTACTTCTTGGTTTCACGCTTCTTCTGGCGAAGCCTCGTGCTATGGCAATGACGGCACTTGGTCGCTGTGAATGGATTCAGTGCACCACATTTGCGGCAAACTTTCTTGTAAAGCAAATGATATTGAGCGATTTTTCGGATTGTTACATCTCCAATTGGCATATTTTTACACCTGTTATTTGATCAGCAGTTAGAGCTCGACTGGCTGCACGGGCAGCTTCTTGATCAACGCGTCTGCCGTCTCTGGCTCGCAAATGAACGTGTAGAGCATTTTGGTCGTCCGCAATTTCAGCTTCACGGACTTGGGGGAGCGCTTCACCCGGATATCCTTGGCTTTCTCGGCGAGCTTCAAGAACTTCTCCGCGTCGGTAACTTGTCTCGGCATGATTTTCCACGGATACTAATTCTATGGCAACAAGAATGAATGAAGGATTAAAGATACTTCTAGCAGAATTTGTCGCGTGTTTAAGATCGAAAATTTTTCATATGAGGCGCCCTTTATCAAACACGCAATCGTGTAAAACTTCTATTCTCGGGTTTTATATGCGAAAATTGCCAGCTTGCATAACATGTGCAAAGAGCGACGGCATGCTTTGCGAATCTTGCCAGCAACGGCTCGAATCCGGCGAATTGTCCGATTTAGACCTCGATATATCCGAGATTTTACTTGAAATCGAGGAAACGAATCCCGATTCGCGCTTGGCCGAGGCCTCGTTCTATAAAAGCATCGAGCTTGACAAGCTGGTCATCCTGGTCATCGGTAAAGGGGAAACAGACGTTTTCAAGCCTTTCATCAAGAAATTGCAAAAAGAGCTCCAGCTGCCGCGCATCGAGTTCATCGAAAAGGCAAAGGGCAGCGTCGATCTCAAGAGTATCATCAACGATTTCGTGCAGCCCGGGAAACTCCTGAGTATAAATACGATATTCTTGCCGACTGGCGATACTGAATACAAGGCTCGCGTTCAAATAAGGGAGAATGACAAGCTGCCACTTTCCAAGAAAAATATCGAGAAGCTCATCCACGAGATCACGGACAAACTCGTCAGGATAGAAATCGAGCAAAAGTCTTGATTTTTACCTTTCAAAACGATAACATACCGCGCTTGCACCGGCAAGCTATGCATCCCCGGTGGTGGCTATGAGTTTTATTTACAAGCAAATCATCGTGATCCGGACCGATTTGAAGATGTCCACGGGCAAATCCATCGTGCAAGGAGCGCATGCTTCCATATTGGCCTCCGAGAAAACAAAACGGTTGATGCCCGACACGTGGCGAGCCTGGTTCAGCGAGGGGCAACGGAAGATCGTTTGCAAGGTGCAATCAAAGGAAGAATTGTTCCGGATCAAGGCGGACGTGGAGCGGTTGAACGTCCCGTGCGAGATCGTCGCGGATGCTGGCTTGACCGAGCTCGAACCGGGCACGATCACGGCGCTCGGCATCGGCCCCGCGCTGGAAACGACCATCGACCCGGTAACGCGGACCTTGAAGTTGATGTGACGAGCACGCGGCAAGCGTGCGAGGATCACATGATTCACGGGGAATCTGACATGGCAAGCTTCGATCATTTTTCGTACGAGAACCTGGTCGGCATCCGTCACTACGTGACCAATGAAATCCCCGGGATTAAGGGCGAGATCAAGAATTTCTTGTCCGATTTCATCGTTCAAGAGATCACGATGGACAAGGATGTCATCAAGACCAACGACAGCGACCGGGATGCCACGCCATGGAACAAGCCCGCGCGCAACAACAGGAAATACACATCCTTCGTGCTGCGAAAATTCGGGTTCGACACGATCCACGCGATCGAATACATCGCCCGTCGACTCGGCATTCCCTCCCAAAAAATCACTTTCGCAGGCATCAAGGACAACCAGGCAATCACTACGCAGCAAGTGACCGTCGAAGGTGATTATTGGAGCCAGCTCGTGGCCATCGCCAAGGATAACCCGAACTTCGAGCTGATCAACATCAACTACACCCACACCCCCATCAACACGGGAGACCTCTGGGGAAACAAGTTTTTCATCCGCGTCCGCAACATCGATATGGAAAAGGATATCTTGAAGGACAGCGTGGAGCGAACGATGCGCGTGCTCGAGGAACGGGGCGGTTTTCTCAATTACTTCGGGTTGCAGCGCTTCGGCACGCACCGGCCGAACTCGCATAAGCTCGGGAAACGCATCGTTATGGGGGACTGGGAAGGTGCGATCAACGAATTGCTCATCCCGTCCTTTCCTCGCGAGACCGTTGAGGCCATCAAGGCACGAAAACTCTACGGAGACACGCGCGATCCCGTGCTGGCCTTGAAAGAATTCCCGGACTCCTTGTTCTATGAAAAACTCGCGCTCGAATACCTGGCCGCGCACCCGGGTGATTTCAAGGGGGCGCTACTCGCCTTGCCGCGGACGATCGTGTCCCTCTACACGTATTCCTTCCAATCCTACCTGTTCAACGAAGTCATCAGCGCCCGCTTCGAAACTGTCAGCAACAACCTGGTCCAGCCCTTGCCGGGGGATATCGTGGCGCTCCTGGACACGAAACATGGTCAAATGACCAAGGTTCGCTACGTCATTGAAGAATCAAATCGCGAGATGCTGACCGAGTACATCAAGATCGGGAAGGCCGCCATCGTCGTTCCCGTCATCGGATCGCGCATCCGGATCCACGATAAAAACCCGTTCATGCGATTGTACGAGGTGCTCCTGGCACGCGAGTGCATCGAGCGCCAAGACTTTATGCCCCCTGATAACGATGAATTCGGCATCAACATCCAGGGCGTGACCCGGCCTCTGGCGCTGTTCCCGCGAAACTTGAAGCTCGTCGAGATCGCCGACGACGATTTGAACACGGGCAAGAACACCGTGCGTTTGTCATTTGACCTGCCGAAAGGCACGTATGCAACGATGTTTCTTCGGGAACTGATCAAGCAAGAAAACCAGTATCTTTAGGCGCAAATTGAAAAGAATGCTATCTTACTTCATAACTAACCAACCGAACTGTTTATGGTGGATCGATGCTATGGATGTTAACCTAGAAAATATGGGCGAGTGGAGGAAAACCCACTTCACGTCTGAAATCACGCCGAAGGACGACGGCAAGGAAGTCGTCATCGGCGGCTGGGTCATCAAGAACAAGCCTCTCGGCGGGCTGAAGTTTTTCATCTTGCAAGACCGCGAGGGTACTTGCCAAGTCACCGCCAAGGATGATAATCCGGATGTCCCCGATGCCGTCAAGAAGCTCATGCCTGAACTCGGTTTAATGCACGTTGTTATGGTGAAGGGAAAGGTACGAGCCGACAAGCGGGCCCCGGGTGGCTACGAGATAACGCCAAAGGAAATCAAGGTCGTGAACAAGGCAATATCGCAGCTACCGCTCGTGGAGAGTAAACCCGGC
>JAUQYW010000716.1 GCA_030587525.1 Candidatus Sigynarchaeota archaeon
CCGGCTCGGGCTCGTGTGCCATTCCGAAGTGTTCCAGGCATCGGATTTCTTTATGAAATACATCAACCGCGTCCCGTACTTTCTCCTTGGCATCTACGTGCTCGTGGTCACGATCGTCGCGATGATGGCCGGGGCGATCGCCATCAACCTGGTCTTGGCCATGATCCTTTCCATTCTCGGTTTTGCTATCGAAGGTTTGATACGTTTCGTGAAATATCGTGCAATGTATTCCCGATTTGCAGTCATCAAGGATTCCGAAAACATCATCATCGAAAAACAAGCTGAACACGAAGAAAAAATCGGCATCTATTTTCTGGCTCATTCC
Organism: Candidatus Sigynarchaeota archaeon; assembly: GCA_030587525.1. Lineage (GTDB taxonomy): Archaea > Asgardarchaeota > Lokiarchaeia > Sigyniarchaeales > Sigyniarchaeaceae > Sigyniarchaeum > Sigyniarchaeum tengchongense. The sequence goes on from JAUQYW010000716.1 coordinate 326, forward strand.
GATTCCAAGAGCGAGTTGCCCGATCCAAAAATCTGGATGGCGGTGGAATACGTGTCTGTTTTTTTCGGATCGGTGATCCTGGCCATGCATATTTTCATTTACACGATCTTTTCAATCTTGACCGGCGGCCTGGTGCTGCATCCAAGCTGGATATTTTTCTACGGCATTGGATTGGCCGTGATCGATATGCTGCGAATGTCGACGTCATATTTCGAAGGTGAGTCCCCTGGTGCCAGTGATGATGCCATCGGCGTCGCCATGGAGCTCGAGCTGATGAAGCGGATCGAGAACCACGCCTTCCAACACGTACGCGTGACGAGCGTCATCACGGGTGCAGAGGAGGTTGGTGAAGCAGGGGCTTACTGTTTCTTGAAGAAACGGGCAAAAACCTTGTCACCAGTAACATCACATTTCATCGTGATCGATTCGCTCACGACGTATCGGTTCCACTACTTCACCTCACGCGGGTTCACGTTCAGGCCTTTTTCTCGGTTAATCTTGAAAGCAATGAACAACTTGTTGCGTACGAATCATGAAACCACGAAACCCTTTTCATTTCACAAGCTATGGATGCCACCACCCGTAAATACGGATCACAGTCCCGTGGTCAAGCTCGGTTTTCCAGCATTTGTTATGGAATCGACCGTCGGATATACCCATACGCGGCACGACACGATCGATCGCATCGATTTCCAAGCATCTGCCAAGACAATTGATTTCCTCGTTGCACTGCTGGATGAAATCGACACTATTGCTGGAACGAAATAAATTATACAGTTAAAAATCTGATAAAGTATGATCCTGCTCGAATCGGTAAAAATGCGGGATGTGCCCGAAAATGAGGGATTCCCGTTCACGGTTCCCGTGATAAAAAACCTCGGGGAATTGCGATTCGAGACGCCGGTTACCATTTTCATCGGCGAGAACGGCACTGGAAAATCCACGTTGCTCGAAGGCATCGCCGCTTCCATTAACTCGATCACGATCGGTGGCGACGACATCGGGAAGGACGAAACGCTGTCACACGCAAGGCGGCTTGCAAAGCATATGATCCTGGTATGGAAATTCAAGAGCCAGCGAGGATTCTTTTTACGGGCGGAAGACTTCTTCAATTTTTCCAAGATGCTCAACAAGACCAGAAAGGAAATGGAAGTCGAGATCGAGCGGGTGAAGACCGAGTACGAGGGCCATTCGAAACTGGCGCAGGACCTGGCCAAGGCACCTTTCGTGAGCTCCATAGCGGCAATGGAATCCCGATACGGGACGGACCTCGATGGCCGGTCGCACGGGGAAAGCTTCATGCAGCTCTTCAAGGCACGTTTTGTCCCGAACGGGTTTTACATCCTCGACGAGCCGGAGGCCCCGCTGTCACCCGTCAGGCAACTTGCGTTGATCGCCATGATGAAGGACATGGTGGAACAAGGCTGCCAGTTCTTGATCGCGACGCACTCCCCCATTTTGATGGCATATCCGGGTGCGACCATCTTGAGTCTCGATGATATCCCCCTGAAGAAAATCACGTTCGACGAGATCGAGCACGTGAAGCTCTTGCGGGCATTTCTCAACGACCCGGACAATTACTTGCGCCGTTTGTAAAATGGTTCCGTGTTTAACCACAGTCGTAACTACTCGTTAAAAAGGTGGTCGTATCTATATGAGCACGAAACCAGCTGCTTGTTGCACGACCTTGCCGCTCTTCATAAGATATCGCAAGTGGTTCTCGATCATGATCCTTTCAGCGATCAAGAGATATTCCTTGAAACTGTCATAACGGCGATAAACGATGTTTTTTCCTGCCAGATCCGCCGGGGTTCTTGGAATTTTCGTGTCCATCAACGCAAGGAGCCGCTCGTTCCTGTCGTCGATCCGCTTGAGGTATTTTTCGAGACGGTCCCGGACAGTGGATTTACCGGTGATGGCGCCCTCGTGGCTGGTGATCGCGATGTCGATGTCCAGCGCCATGATTTTCTTGATGGACGCCTCGAAATCGAAAATGTTGGCATCGAGCGTTCCATACCAGGGTCCAAAGCTCGATAAATCGATGTCCCCGAGAAACGCGAGATGGTGCTGGTGCTCGTACAAGCATATATGCCCCGCCGTGTGGCCGGGCGCGTGGATGACATCGAAACAATAATCACCGAGTTCCAGCGCGTGCTCGCCCGGCCCGAGGCTCATGACGTCGCCGAACGGCTCGATGCCGAGGGATTCCATGAAGATCGTGAATTGCTTCTCTATGCCGGAACCGTCGAGCCCGTAATTGCGATAGAACGTGCTCATGTCTCGCAGAGGAGAAATGTCTGCGGGATGGCTTAAGAACATCGCTCCACGGAGAAGGAGATGATTGTGCGTGTGATCCTCGTGCCAATGCGACAAGATGACCTTCGCGATCTTGAACTCCTTCCGCAACTTTCGCGTCGTGCGGGATCCCAGGCCGCAATCGATCAGCGCCGCCGAATTATCCGCGCTACTCGTCTTAATGATCAACGAGTTCGAGTTCGGATATTTTGCTTCGTTCTCGCCCTGGACGAAAAGGATCCCGGGCAACACATCTTGGACGAGTTTGTCAATGTCGCTCATGGTCGAATCATCGCGCTACAAGAAGCAGCTTCCCATTGCAGTACCATCAAGGTTATAGATGTATCCGGGTGTTGAATGCTTTTCCGCGAGCAACTTGCGTGCTTGCTGCATTTCACCGTCATCGATGCCGCGGGCTTCAAGCCGTGCATTGTATTCCTTCTCGAACCCGGCCACCAAAGCCTTTTTTAGCGCGGACATCGTGATTGTCTGGACGTGTTCCTTGATCGTCGTGAACTTGCCCTTGAAACGCCCCAGTGTTTCTTTATCCGGCACGATTTTCATGACGCGGAGTATGGTGTCGAGATCGTAGTCGATTGTGATGGTGGAATGCAAGAAGGTCAAGGTCGAGGTTGCCAGCATTGCTTGGCCCGTGATTTTCTTGTCGTTCATCGTGATGTCAGAGTTTTGCTGGTACTTGACTTTCAACCCGAGCCGGTCGAGCCCCGTGACGATTGCCCGGGAGAGCACCGCGTATTTTCCGCCCATCTTTACCGGGAATCCCGGGGGATTGCGCACGACGACAGAAATCCCCAGCTGGGCATCGGCCGTGGGAACGCCCATGATGATGGCTCCGCCGCCGGTGATGCGCCGGCCGACTTGCAAGCCCCGTTCCTGGACATATCCCGTGTCAATTTCCTTGATGTCCTGATGGCAACCCACGACGACCGATGGTGGGGAGAACTGGTAGAATCGCACGACGTTCGAGCCAACAAACTCCGGCCGGTCCATGCTTTCGAACAAGGCGTCATCGATGGCAAGGCCGAGCTGGACGGGGTATGCTTGGTCATCGATGAGCCGCCAAGTGGCTTTCGGAAACTTGAACGCGGTTTTCTCTTCCATAGCGGTCACACCGTGCGGATGTGTTTGCAAATCAAGGAACAACAATCATCATGAAATTCGATATTTAAGCCGAGTTCCCGCGCGTGCTGCGTCGTTTCCTCGAGCGGGAATGCGATGCCGTTGATGCCGCAGCGGATCGCAAATCGTTCAACCTGTTCCTTGAAATCCCCGTGAGGCCTCGCGCAGCCGAGCTGGACTGGTATCGCGGGGTTCAAGACCCGCGCCAGCAAGATGATTTTTTCAACAGTGTGAAGGTCGGGGGTGATTTTTTCCATTGGAGTTCCCGGGAAGGGCATGAGTATCACGAGCACGAGCACGTCGGGCTGGAGCTTGCCGAGCCTGGACAATGCTTCGACTTCCCCCTTGATTGCACCCCAATCAAGGCCAATAACCACGTGCGGCATGACCGGGATTTTCAAGCGCTTGCACGTCGACACCATGCGGGCATAGTCCGCGGGCTGCGTATTGAGATGGCAGACCGATCTCGCTGTGGCCCCGGACCCGATGAAGTCGAACATGATGCCGTCGACGCGTGCATCCTTGAACGCGGCGATCTCGTCATCCTCCATATAGCCAGAGTGAACCACGATCTCGATGTCGTGGTCTTTCTTTGCATTTCTCAACGCGTCGATGTTCTGGATGACCGGCACCTTTCCCTCTGCATCGGATCCGCCGGATACGAGGATTCCCTTGGCGCCGGATGCAATCACGTCGTTTAAGACTCGCTCGAACGTGGCATTCGTGGCACGGCGCATTATGTTCAAGAGATACCCCCGGCAATGATCACATTGCAAGGCACACGCGGTTCCCGTGATCGAGATGCTTTCAAACACGCCTTTTTTTGCTGGAGCGAAATTAGTAATCTCGTACTGGACCTGGCTGAACCCGGGTGCGTGGCAATGGAGTGTGTTACCGAATCGCCGGATGCGATACTGGAAGCTTTGGCTCACCGCGGCGACGGTTTCAGCCTCGCCGAGCTGGAGTATCGAGGCCGGATCTCGCCGGATCTTGTCGAGTATCGGAATTGTCGTGCGCGGCACACCTCGGGCTCCTTGATTATGGTGCATCGTCGAGCAAGAAATCCTCGGCCTGGTCGAGGGGACGAATCCACGAATTGTCATCGTAATCGGTAAGCTGTCGTTTAATCAACTCGATGTCACGGGCATCGGGCGGGAATGGGAAGTTGCGCATTTCACCTTTCGCGGCTTGAAATGGTGTGTTGTTCGAGTACGGCCGATTGCATGTGATGAAGTCTTGCTTGTTCTTGCAACCTTGCGTGAGAAATGCGATCCCGTCCTCGATGAGTTTTGTCACCTGCCCGGTGCCCATACCGAAATCGACGAGCTGATCCTTGTCGTTGAACGTCATGCGATCAAAGGCGGTGAGCTCCCGGTGGATCGATTCTCTAGCTAGCTGGATGCGGCGATACTTTCCGATGCCAGGCTGCGGCTCGTGTTCCATCGCAGATCCAGCTTCGGGGAAAAACGAAAACAGGTGCGTGTCGGCACCCAGCGCGTGGACCCATTGCATCACGGCGACAGCCTCGCGTTCCGTCTCCCCGATGCCGATCATCAAGTGGATGCTCGTGTCGACATTTCCGAACACGTCGATGGCATCGTGCAAGACTTCCCAGTACTTGTTCCACGAGTGGGGGCCTTGCACGCCGTGCCCTCTCAATCGTTCGAATATCGCCTCGGTCGAAGCATCGATGGCGATGCCGACCTTCTCAACACCTCCGTCGTGAATCGTTTCGAGCCACGGCTTGTCCACCAGCGTCGGCGCGATCAAGACCGAGATATCCTTGTGCGCCTGTTTTAGCCGGCCCACGATGTCGATGGTGTCAGCCTTGGCACGCGGGTGGGTTACCATGGAAATGCAGGCACGTTTTATCTCCTGGCACGCGGGCGAGCTCAACGCTGCCACGATGTCGTTTGTCGGGTAGATCGGCCAGTGAACCCGGATGAACGTCTTGCCTTGATTTCCACCCGATGCCGCGCGCTCCCGGCCGAGGCCACAAAACGCGCAATTCGCCCGGCAACCATCCACATACGTGAGCAATAGATTGAGGCAATATAGCCGGGCGTCGCGATAGAATGACCCCTTCTCGAAACCGAGTGCTAAGGCACCCGCGGTGCTCGTTTGGAGAAAATCTGGACACTCTTGCTTGGTACCTTGATTGTGCGGTTTCATAGTGGATTCTCAAGTTTCAGCTATTAAAGCGGTCTCTATTTGCCAATGAAGCGGTATAATTTTATATCTGCTCCCGATTTTTTTATGTACAGCGTTTTGATTGGATTTTCAAAACGCCCAGCACGACTGCCCCTTTTTTTCAAGCGGTGGTAGTCATGTCCTTTTAATAGTGGCACGAGTGATAGTCTATGCATAAAATCGCTTCTACTACCGTGATCTTATCCGGATTGGCCCTCGCCGTATTTGCTGGTGTTATATTCGTCACGCCTGGCGCGGGCATCGAACCATCGCAGGGATCAACTTCTCCGTACATTGATACCGCGGATGAATGGTGGAATTCCTCTGACACTTACTTCTATGCCGATGATTACAACTGGACATACCAGGTGTGGGGATGCAACGCTACTGGCCATACCTACTTCGACGTGCTCCAGGAAACCAGCGAACGAACCGAGACATCGCAAAGCTGGAATGATTTCTACTACTACATTTACCTGGACTACACGAATTCGCAAACGACCATCACTAATGTTTCCGACGCGTCATCGATCGAGAGCGAAGGCGTGAACTTCACGGGCGGCCAGGCCTACTATTACGTCTGGGTCTGGATGAGTTACTACACCTACACGACCCAGTTCAATAAGAGCTACACGATCTGGAACCTGGCATGCGACGCTGACGGGAACATCTACACGGATGAAAACGACACGTACATCCGCCAGCCCGGCGTGATCAACCCGTCGAATTTTCATCCCGACAATGATACTTACGACGGCGATACGGGAGATTCGGACTGGTATGACGAGTTTTTCGACACCTACAACGGTAACGAGACCTTGGCGAACGAGACCTACACGGAATTTTCCTATGGCTACGAGATCTACCAATATTCGGGCACATGGGTTGAAGTGGAAAGCAGCGGGAGCGCGGTTTCCTCTGCCATGCACGCAATCTTCGAGGGGTATAGTCTCTATGAGGACAAGAATGCGAACGGTCGTGTGGATGTTTACATGACCGAGGACCCAGAATGGCCGGGGTATTATTACGTCAGTTCCGCGTCGGAATGGGCGTACAACTTGTATTACACGAACATGTCGAGCTTCGACATTGTTCCCGTGGTCAACGGCACCAACAGCAAGACCTTCTCGTTTACCCTCACGGGCATAGGAGCCGGCCTCGTGAATTACACGGATTCGTACGGCCTGGCATACGCCGAGAGCAATATCACGTATTGCTACATCCCACAAGAGACGACGGAATTCGCCTTTGATTGGAACGCAACGCAGGTAAATCTCAAGGTTTCGCATTCGATGTCGAAGATCTACGATTGGAAGGAATTCATTACGAACGGGAATAGCACTGCTGGACTCGAGGCGCCGCACGTGGTCAAGGGTATGTCGCTTAGTATGAATTATTGGGGGGACTCCTGGAGTGAATCCTCGAATTGGGCTTACACGGAGACTCCAAATGCCACTGAATCCGAATACGTTTCTAACGACACGTATTCGTTCAGCGCGGGCGGGACCGACATCATGCAAATCGACGCTTCTGGCACATATCTCTTGAATGGCACCGCGACGAGGGATTTGGGGCTCGTTGTTATGCCAGAAGATGTCTGGAGCGCCCAGAGCAATTATTACGAGTCATCTGGCGAGGATACGGCCACGGGTTCCTATCAATGGAGCTCGAGCATCTATGTCTTTGGTGTCACCCTCAATGACTGGAGTGGCGGTTCGTTCCATATCGATCCCGTGTTCTCGACGTTGATCCGGACACAGAGCTCTAATACAACTCCTCCCGTTGATGGATACTCTGTGCTCGTGATGCTTGGTGTTTCTGCGGCGATATCGGGCGTCCTTGCCAAGCGGTTCATTAAATCCAGGAAGGAATGAACTCGCGTTCTTTTTACTTTTTTTTATCTTACATTCTGCTTCGACCAGTGAACCTAAGGTGTTTCCAGGTGAGGATCGAATGAAATTCAACGAGAAGGAATGAATACAACAAAAAAATTTATGATTAAAAAAACAAAAAATATCATGTTTTACTGGTCATTTTCACCAAATCTTCGGCTTTTTTCTTGTAATTCTCCGCCAAGGTCGTATCGCCGATCTTTTCGGCAATCCCGATCATTTCTTGCAACGATGCCATTGCCCCGTTGTAATCCTTGGTGTCAAGAGCCATCTTGATCCACCCTTTCAGGTCTTGCAGCCGGTTTCGACATGCCGTGATTTCCTCCGCGGTGAGTGGTGCTGGTTGCTTCGGCTTGAGTTCGGTTTCGCCTTGACTTTTCAAAGGAAGTTCCTGGTATTTCGTGACGGGCTGCCCTGCAGTTTTCTTGCCCTTTTTCGTGGGTAATTTCTTCGCGGGAGCGACGCCCTCCACGTCTATCGAATGCTCCATGCGGCGGGTGACGAAGAAACCGACTGCGATCCCGCCGATGATCATGAGCGCGGAGATACCGAGCACCCAATTGAGAGGGTTTGAGCCTGGGCCAAGATTGTCTGCTGGTGCATCGTAGGTGCATATGAACACGAGCATTTGATCGCTCATGAGCTGGAATTCGTCGATCGCAAAGATGTGCACGTAGATCGCGCCACGAAATATCGATTGGTTCGTGATGTACCGGTAACACAAGGCTGCATAGGGCGCGGAGACCCGCGACATCTCGAGCAAGTCGGACTTGTAGAGGCCGGTACCCATATAGACAAAGTACGTCTGGAAACCACCGTCGGCATCAGGAGCCGGCGACCAGCGCACCACGGGGATGAGGAATACCCCCGCGGTGCTGTCGAGGAACGCGTTCGAGCAAATTCCTGGTTTCGAATTCTGAATTTCGACCATCGAAGAGTTTACCGGCAATCCTTGCACTTCACCATCGGAAACCGCAGCACACACGATGATGCTATCATAGCATTTAAAGTAATGGCGGAGTGGATCGTAAAAAAACGGTCCGGTGAACGCCAAGCTGTAATTTCCACCTAGGGGTGCGACGTACCAGTTGAATGACAAGGTGATCGGGTCGTTATCCGGGTCAACGGTGGTCACGCTCGGGTAGAGGGTCTCGTTTTGCAGGTACTGCGAGCCGTTGATGACGATGCTGATGTCTGTGATAACCGGTGCCGTGTTGCTGATGATGATGGATGGCGTTGACATGGTCCCGCTCATTGCGCCCCGGTAATCAACAGCCCGGATCCTGCACGCGACATTGTCGTGCTTGTTAAAGTAGGTGCCGTTGAGGAGGATGGGTGCCGAAACCGTGTTCGTGACCCCAGAGAAAACGACGACCGTGTTGACAACCCAATCATACGCCCAGTAGCCGTCGTCCATCGAGTTGATGTCATCCCAGCCCGACGGCACCGCTTCGATCGTGCTTGTTTCGTAGGCCGTGGTTGTGTTGAGGACGCAACCCGTGAACGTGGGTGCAGTGTTTAGAATGATTAATGCTTCCTCTAGCGTGTCCGAGAAATTGACACCATCATAGGCGCGGATCTGGACCAGATAATTACCCTGGATGAGCTCTGTCCCTATAATGAATGACCTGACCGTGCCCGTGGATTGCCAGATCACGACGTCCATACCCGCGTTCACCCAGTAGAGGTTAAAAAGATAGGTGACGGTTTGACCGTCTGGTTCCGTGGCTGCTGTCCACGTAATGGTCGGGAACGGGTTCAGCGTCGAATCTGGCGAGATGAAATTGCCCGGCAGCGTCCAGTAGGGCACCGAGTTGGTCGTATTCAGGTAGTCCTGGAACAAGGATGAGTTGATCGTGCCGTCCCACGCCACAAGCTGCACGATGTATGACTTGTTCGTGAGCAATGGAGATAACACTTGATAGGAGGGTGCTGCGCACAGCTGCCACCCGATGATGATCTGGATCGGGTTCGTGCCGTTCACGAGCTGGAAGTAATAGCTCAGCGGGTCGCTGTCAGGATCCGTTGCGCCGCTCCAAGTGATCAAGGGGGACAAGCTCGAGGTCTGGCGAGGCGTCATCGTGGTCGGTGCTGTCGGCTGCGAATTGCTAATGATCAATGCAGACGAATTCAAGGCCGTGCCACTGCTGGTGCCGTCGAATGGCGTGATTTCCACGATGATCGAATTGGCTTTGATAAAGTATAACGGAGCGAGCGTGATGCCTGTTTGTCCAGGGATCACGATGCCATTGTTAAACCATCGGTACGTGTAGTCCGCACTGTCGCCATCCAAGTCGTTCCAACCGCTTGCGGTTGCGATCAGCGTGCTGGTCTTGTAAGCTAGAATTGGTGCAATGTCGACCACTGAGATCGAAGGCGCAGAGTTCTGGATAGTTGTCGTCGACGAGTTGACCGGCGTGCCCGACGCGGTGCCATCGAACGGCGTGATCTCGACGATGATCGTGTTGCCCTTGTTGAAATTGGCGTTGCCGAGCGTGCTGGCCGTCTGTCCGGCGATGACCGCGCCGTTCCTGAACCAGCGGTACGTGTATCCCGCGGCGTCGCCGTCGGCATCGCTCCAGCCACTCGCGGTCGCGGTCAGCGTGCTCGTCTTGTAGGCGGGCGACGGCGTGATGGTCGCGGTCGTGATGGACGGCGCCGAGTTCTGGATAGTTGTCGTCGACGAGTTGACCGGCGTGCCCGACGCGGTGCCATCGAACGGCGTGATCTCGACGATGATCGTGTTGCCCTTGTTGAAATTAGCGTTGCCGAGCGTGCTGGCCGTCTGTCCGGCGATGACCGCGCCGTTCCTGAACCAGCGGTACGTGTACCCCGCAGCGTCGCCGTCGGCATCGCTCCAGCCGCTAGCCGTTGCTGTCAAGGTGCTCGTCTTGTAGGCGGGCGACGGCGTGATGGTCGCGGTCGTGATGGAGGGTGCAGAATTTTGAATCACGACTCCCGACGAGTTTCGTGGCGTGCCCGACGCGGTACCATCGAACGGCGTGATCTCGACGATGATCGTGTTGCCCTTGTTGAAATTGGCGTTGCCGAGCGTGCTGGACGTCTGTCCGGCGATGACCGCGCCGTTCCTGAACCAGCGGTACGTGTACCCAGCAGCGTCGCCGTCGGCATCGATCCAGCCGCTAGCCGTTGCTGTCAAGGTGCTCGTCTTGTAGGCGGGCGACGGCGTGATGGTCGCGGTCGTGATGGACGGCGCCGAGTTCTGGATCGTGATGGCCGACGAGTTGACGGGCGTGCCCGACGCGGTGCCATCGAACGGCGTGATCTCGACGATGATAGCGTTGCCCTTGTTGAAATTAGCGTTGCCGAGCGTGCTGGCCGTCTGTCCCGCGATGACCGCGCCGTTCCTGAACCAGCGGTACGTGTATCCCGCGGCGTCGCCGTCGGCATCGCTCCAGCCGCTAGCCGTTGCTGTCAAGGTGCTCGTCTTGTAGGCGGGCGACGGCGTGATGGTCGCGGTCGTGATGGACGGCGCCGAGTTCTGGATCGTGACGACCGAGGAGTTTCGCGGCGTCCCATAACCGAATCCATCATATGGCGTGATCTCGACGATGATGGTGTTGCCCTTGTTGAAATTTGCGTTGCCGAGCGTGCTGGCCGTCTGTCCTGCGATGACCACGCCGTTCCTGAACCAACGGTACGTGTATCCGGCCGGATCACCATCGATGTCTGACCAGCCATTCGGCACCGCGGTTAACGTGCTGGTCTTGTAAGCAGTGGAGGGGGATATATTTGCTCCAGTTATCGATGGTAAAGAATTGACTATCTGGAACGTGGCACCATTATTCACGCTCAAGCTTTCGCCTAGCGTGTTGTTAGCGAAATAATCGACGTAATACGTGCGTCGCGGTTGCCCTCCGGAATTCCAGGTGCCGGAATACGTGCCGTTGCCTAGGCTCGTCAGCGTGATCGTCGCGATCGGCGTTTCGTCAGGCGCTTCGATGTAGGCATATACTCTCGAAATTGGATTTGCAGAGCCCACGTCCGCGTGGATCGTGAAAGTCGTGCTGATCGGCCCCGACCCAGGCATCACGTGCGTGTTCGTGATCGACACACCGCTGGCGATAAGGTTGATCTCCCAGATCAAGCTGCGGCGCTCCTCGCTTTGCCCGTCCGAGCTCGCGTTGGCGATGATATAGCATTTCTGGCCAGGCAGATTTGGCAAGGTGATCGTGTCGGAGAATATCCCTGCTGCTCCCGATTTCGCGACCGAATTCCACCGGTTCACGTGGCCGGGCACGCACGCATCCGTCACGATCTTGTACCGGTTCACCGTGATGTCAATGTCATCGAAAAATGCGCAAATGCCCTCGGTAGCGTCCTGGGATCCAGCTCGCGGGTCGGAAACCGCCCCGAGCTCGAGGTAATACCAGCCCGACCCCGAGACAAGCGCGGTGACGTTGATACTTTCCGTGCCGGAATATGACTTGGCGCCTGCACCATTTGCCGTTGTCCAATAGATAACATCGGCGGCTGCATCCCCACCTTGTGCCCCGGTTCCTTGCAGGTAGGTCATGCCTCCTGCTACCGAGCCGAACCGTGCTTTCACGTACAATGCTTCCTCGGTCTCGTCACCTGCCGAGAGGATGATGACCCGATCGTATGCCCACCATTTAAAGCCAACGGTCACGGATCTCAAACCTAAACCCGCATCGACATAAAACTTGATGCCGAAGGCACCCGAGTCAATAGATGTATTTGCAAGACCACCAACCTCGACCTCTATCGAATGGGGAACTTGCGAGTGCGGTAATGGGCCGGAATTTCCATCCGGATCGTGGAACGTTGTCATGGCACCCGTGGATGCTGCTACGTAACCGAGGTTGCGTGCCCAGTCCCACCCGTCATCTGCACCCGCGGCTCCGAAAGTGTTGCCTGTCGTGTAGAAGTACCCATTGGAACCAACCGTATCAAAAGTGATCGGCGAGCCGCCATACGAGTCGAGCGGCCGTTGTGGCGAAAGCATGCGCGTGCCATTCGTCCAGTACAATTGCGTCTTGTCGATGGTGTAAACACGAGCCCCGTTTACCGTCCACGTGACCGGCAAAGCTGATCCCACATTTTGCGTTGATCCATTTATTAAATTCGTGATTTGAACCGTGGGCGGCATATAATTGTTGATCTTGGCCAACCGCGAGCTATACTTCGTCACTGCGGGGATATCGTTGTTGATGACCCGAGCTGTCAGCGTAACCGTTGAACCTTCCGTATACCCCGAAAAATCGACGAGCGCCCGCCACGTGGTGCCGGATTGGAACACGCCTGTAACCCAAGCGCCACCATTCACTTGAACATCGACGGCCGTGATCGCGGAATCCGCGTCCGAGGCGCTCATCAAGACCGCGAAATTGTTACCGTACACGTCACCATTCTCGACCGGCGTCGTGATGTTGACGATCGGATCTGCAATGACTTGGATATGCAAGACCGGAGAGTACCAGTATTCCGTGTTAGTCATGCTTTCCGTGCCGTCCGTGCCGGCGATGTTCTCGGACCAGCTCGCGCCGGCAGGCGTGCGTTCGCGAAGCATGCGCAAGTAAGTATTTTTCGTGTATACCGATCCGCCGGTCAAGTTCCCTTTGCTCCAGGCATAAGCCGAGTCGACCTTTGCCCGGGCCACGAAATAGTAATGGCCAGGGGTTGAGGGCAACGTGATGGTCTGCTGGAACCACGTGCCGCTCGTCGTCTTCCCGTCGAGGCCTGCATTCCAACCGGTGCCGCCAACCCATTTTTTATTGTACGTGGTGTTTGAGGTCGTCGTGTAAGAATACGTGGTCTTAGGATTCGTGTTCGTGCCCCACTGCACGCGGGTATCATCGCACACGAGGCTCCCGTTGACTTGCCATTTCAGCGTGATCTGGCTTCCTTGCAAGATCTTCGAATGATTAGCCGGCGTCATTATCTTGTCCCAGCGAATGTATGGCTGTGCCATGTCGATGAAGTATAACATTTGGCGTTTGGCGCCGGCAACCCAGCACGCGGTCGGCGTCGACGAGTCGTCGCCGAATTCTCCCGCTGGAGTGTTCTTGGTGGTCGAGTATTCTATCGTGCACCAGAAGGATCCCGCCCCAGGATAGACACCGTCATTCTCCGTGTAGGCATAACTATCAGGCTCGTTACTCGAATACATGAACGTGTCCTGGCAGCCGGACGCAGAATACCAGTGCCCGCCGGGACAGAAATTGCCTTGATACGAACCACCTGAACCAAAATAACCGTCGGGCGTATTTCCCGTGTAATTGATCATCATTGACAAGAATGAATCGAACCAATAGTAATCTGGCGGAGCATAAGTCTGGGTGGTACTCTTTCTCGCCGGAAGCGAGTACGTCGCTGCGATCGTTCTGCCCGTCACACCAGAACGAATAGAATCCATGGGATAACACACGAAATGGGCGCCGTCGTGAGCCCCAACACCGACACGTACCTGGTGGTGGTTGAGGAATTCCCTGATGCATTGCTCGTTCCGCGTTGCCATGGAAGGTGATGTTTCCACGTTCCAGTCGAAGTTTCGGTTCATATCCCTTCCGGTCTGGTCTTGCCGCACGTTCCTCACGATGCCGTCCGGATTGAACGCGGGAAGGACGTAAATCTCCCGGTTGTTGATGAGCCATTGGAGGTACTCGTTCTCGAAGCCATTATAATTGGTATCCGGGGGAACCCTGCCAGTATAGCCCACCGAATACCGCAAAAACCAGTCTGCGAACCAGATCAGTGCAGATGGCGATGTTTGTTCATCGCCGTGGATACCACCTTGAAGCAAAACTTCTGGCTTGTGTAATCCAAGAGATTCATTCGTGATGCGGAGCACGTACATGTCATATGTACCGCCACCAGTTTTCGGGATTCCTGGAACCGAATAGAGCGTGTTCAAATCGATGAGCTCGGCATAGTTCGGGAATAAGGTAGCCAGGCTAGTCAACTTGGTTACCATACCCGCGTAGTCAGTCCCGTATTTCGTATAATCAACGACTGGCGGGGCGCTCGACACGGGTCCGCCGTCATCGCTGATCGGAACTAGATTTACCACAAAACAACCTGCAACGGTTGCCACCATAATGAATGTAAACAATCCCACGATTTTTCCTTTTGATTTCGTTATTTGTCTCAATTTATCCACCTTGAGTTTGGGTTCCTTGCCGTTTTTTTGTTTGAATTTGAAGTTTGATTTCGTGCCATGAATCATCCCCACGGGCACGACGTGGGAAATACTATGCATAACACTTGCAACATAATGAAGAACAGGACAATTTGCGCGATGCCCGAACAGAGACCAAACTTGGCCTTGAAACTCGCGTTCGGGTGCCGTGGCATGATGTTCAGCACGCGTGCCGAAAAAATGATGGCGAGCGGCCCGGTCACGATCCAACATATGAACGGGATGATCAGCGTGACACCGAGCACGAAGCTTGCATGTGCAAGAATGTTTGCCTCGTTGAACCGGCTCGTTTCATCGATGAACACCTTGTATTTCTTGTATTCCTCGTTGATGCTTTTCTGGTCATATTCCGGCGGCTGGAAGCTCGCGGGTGGTGCCTTGCCCCTGAGCAACTTGCTCGCGTTCAGGAATTGCCACGTGCGTTCCTTTTGCGGGCTCGTGAACACCTGGGCCGGGTCACCTTGCTCCCAGATCTTTCCCTGGTCGAGGAAAAACACGCGGGTGCCGACCTTTTTTGCAAAATCGATCTCGTGCGTGACGACGAGCATGGTCATGCCTTCGTGGGCGATGCCCTCCATGACCGCGAGCACCTCGCCGATGAGCTGGGGATCGAGTGCCGAGGTCGGCTCGTCAAACAAGATGATCTTCGGGTCTTGCGCGAGCGCGCGGGCGATGGCGACGCGTTGTTTCTGGCCGCCTGACAATTCCGCGGGCATCGCATGCACTTTTTCCGACATACCCACCTTCCTGAGAGCGAGCTTTGCTTTTTCGTCGGCCTTGTCTTGTGGATACCCCTTCACCTTACGCAGCGCCAGCGAGACGTTGTCGAGCACGCTCATGTGCGGGAACAGCTCGAAGTGCTGGAAAACGAAGCCGATGTCCTGGCGCACCTTTTCGAGCTCCACGCCGGTTTTGTAAATGTTCACGCCGTTGATGAGAACATCCCCATACGATGGTGTCGTGAGGCCGTTCAAGCAGCGAATCAAGGAGCTCTTTCCCGTTCCGGATGGCCCCAAAATGCACAGCACGTCGCCCTTGTAGACCTCGAACGATATACCCTTGATGACGCGGACCTCATCTTCCTTTCCATGATTGTAATTGAGGTACAAGTTCTTGACCTTGATGATCGGGACCTCGTCGACCTTTGCCCTCGGTTGTTGCTGCGACTCGGTGATTTCCTCGCCAAGCAAGTGGCTTGCGTGCAAGAATTCCCGAGTCCGTTCCTCGCGAGGGTTTGACAAGATCACGTCGGGAGTTCCTTGCTCCCAGATCTTCCCTTGATCGAGATACAGTACGCGTTTGCAGACACGCCGGGCGAAATCGAGCTCATGCGTGACGACGAGCATAGTCATGCCTTCCCGGGCGATATCTTCCATGACCTTGAGCACCTCGCCGATGAGCTCCGGGTCCAGCGCGCTCGTAGGCTCGTCGAACAGGATGATCTTTGGATCCTGTGCGAGTGCACGGGCGATGGCAACGCGCTGCTTTTGCCCCCCGGATAGATCGGCCGGCATCATGCGCGATTTTTCGGCCATGCCGACTTTCTTCAACGCGATCATAGCTTTGTCCTCGGCAATTTGAACCGGAACGTGCTTGACCTTTCTCAAAGCAAGCGACACGTTGTCGAGCACGCTCATGTGCGGGAAGAGCTCGAAATGTTGGAAAACGAAGCCGATATCCTGGCGGATCGCGTGTATATCCTCTTTCGGGCTGTATATATCGATGCCGTTGATGAAGACATGACCCTTCGTCGGCCTGGTGAGCCCGTTCAAGCACCGGATCAAGGAGCTTTTTCCCGTGCCGGATGGCCCGAGGATGCAGATTACTTCGCCCCGGTTCACGTCGAACGACATGCCTTTAAGCACGTGGAGCTCATTCGCCTTGCCACGATTATAATCGAGGAACAAGTCCCGGACCTGGATGATGGGTTGGGGTGGATTATATGCCATTTCCTGGGCGATCACAGCAAGCTCTTCCTCCCTTTCACGCCGTACCCGGCAATTGCCAGTTTTTTCTCGATCACGCGGGATACCGTGGCGAGCGCGTAGCAGATGATGAAGTAGATCATGGCGTTCGTGATGTAAATCTCGAAGATCTGGCCGGGAAACTCCGACGTGAGGCTTTGCGCGATGCTCGCGAGTTCCAAGACCCCGATGGCCAGCGCCAGAGACGTGTCCTTGATCACGATGACGAACTCGTTGATGAGCGGCGGGATAACCATGCGCAGCGTTTGCGGGAGCAAGATGGTCGAGATGACCTGCCCCTTGCGCAAGCCAAGCGATAGACCCGCTTCGGTCTGCCCCGTGGGGATGGCATTGACGCCAGCCCTGATGATTTCCGCTTGATAACCGCCGGAGTTGATGCCGATCGCGGTGATGCCAGCAATCAAGGCGGGATTAATCGCGACACCAAACAACCCGCTTAATCCATCGAAAAAGTCGAAGCCCGTTATGGATTGCCAGATGCTCGGGAATGCATAACGCCAGATCAAGATTTGAACGATCAGCGGCACGCCGCGCACGATCTCGATGTATATAGCGCATAGTTTCGAGATGAAACTCCCTCCAAACGTGCGTCCCGTGCCGGATAAAATGCCGAGAGTAAAGCCGATGGCGATGCCGCATCCCGCCATGAGTAACGTGGTACCCAATCCTTGCGCGAACCGCGGCAATGCTGTTCCGAACAAGAATACGCCAAAATCGATGATTGGATTTGCCATGTTTTTTTCCTCTTGATTTTGTTTTTCAATCTCCTCTGAACAGCTCCTGGAGCTGCCCTGTCGCGTTGAGAGTTGCAATGGTGTTGTTGATGATGCCCATGATCGGCGAGCTGCCCTCGCCTTCACGCATCGCGATGCCAAAGCCTTCGAATTGAATGCTCGTGAAGTTGAATGCAATTTTCACGTCCCCACCCAGGGCAAAATGCTCGGCCACCGGCACGTCGATGATGGCCGCGTCCGAATCGCCATTTATCAAATCGAGCATGATCATCTCGACCGTGGGGAACGATTTTTCGATGCAATTGAGCCCGTTAGCGAGGTCATCGCCGGTCGTTCCAATCTGGGTCGCGACCGTGCGGTTCACGAGATCAAGTTGGTCGTGAATCGATGTGTCCGATGCCTGGACGAGGCAACATTGCAAGCTGAAGTAATACGGGATGGAAAAATCTACTTCTAACTCCCGTTCAGGTCGAATTGCAAACGCCGCGATGACCATATCATACGCGTTTGATTGCAAGCCTGCCATAAGCGCGTTGAAAAACGCTGCCTCGACTTCAAGCCTGATCGGCTTTCCGATCTGGCTAGAAATGTTCGCGACGACGAGCTTGGCGAGTTCGATGTCAAAACCGACGACCTCGAGCCCTTCTGCAGTGTTGGCAATGCTCTCGAAAGGCGGATAATCCGGGCTGGTGCCCAGGCGAATCACGCCTTTCCTTGCGATTCTCGAAATGGTACTTTCGTTTGGATTTTGATCCAGGAAAGCTAAATAGGTAAAAACACCAGCATTCGTGCAGCCTGAGCACACAATAACGACGAGCACGATGCCCCAGAGTTTGTTCGAGGCCATGGATGATCCCAATGATTATTTGAAGCACAGCACGATTTCCTTGAGGAGAACTTTATTATAACTTGCCATCAAGCAGTCATTTTCTTTAAAATTGTTGCTGTGGCAACACCTTCAACCGATTTCAATGGGTTGCCTATACACAATAATTTGCTTGTTATTGTATAGCATATATAAGTTCTCTTATTGGTACGGCAATGGCATTCGAGGCTTTCCAAGGCGATCGTGTTTCATTTGATGAAAAACGCCGACAAAACGAAACTTGTTACCTCTGGTTGATCGAGACTATGTAGGCAATGGAGAAAGGCGCGCAAGCATTTTTTTCCTAATTCACGGGCAGTAGAAATAAGAAACCAACAACAAAAAGAGAATATTAACTTCTTTTTAAACAAGTTAATTGGATTTGTTCGATGTAACACTATTACCATCATACCCAATTACAAGAACTGTGCAAAATCGGCATTATTCCCCGTGTCATTCACCATTTTTGAGTTTTGCGTAGAAAAGGAGGTTATATGAAACATGTCATCGATAGATTGTATAACGTCGATCAAATCATGTTCCATATTCCAGAAAGGATCCCGCTCTCCATCAGCGGGGCGGTCGCCTTCTTTTTTAACTAGAATTTCAAGACATACGTTGGATCTTCCCTTTGGAATGCCTTGATCAATCCGGGGGTGATAAACTATCGTGTGACAAAAAACTATCGGCGGATTGACCGGATAGTCGGGTGATAACTCGATCTCGAGAATAAAATTTCCTTCTGCATATGGAGTTCCCGTTCTTCCTCGAATCGTAACTTTCAAGTGATCAAACGCGTGATCTTCCGGCCACGGCTCCAATTTCACGTTCGAGTCGTGTTGAAATCTGGAAATAGCTTCAGCCACGTCTTCTTCCTTCCGCATATGACTCCCTCTTTCGATCTTTCTATCTTGACGAAGTTTTTAACCTTATCGGATTTAACACACGTATCAAGAATGCTCGTTTGAAGATGAAAAAATCGAAATAAAGATGTCTAATTCTCACTTTCAGTCCTGAGTAATCTAATCAATAATTCAAGGATACTCACTTAGTTTCGACCATCGAGGTCCTCCAGGTACCGGGTGGCGATGGCGAGCGTTTTATCGAGGTGGCCTTGTTCCACGATGGCGGGTGTGTCGATCACCTCGTGCCACGGGTCGGGATAGTGTTGATCCGAGAGCCCGATGATCGTGATGGCCTTGATACCCGCCCGGGAAAAATGGACGGCGTCGGTGCCGCCGAAGTCTTGCTTGTTGATCGGCAGCTCGGAACCTGCGTGCTTGCTCGATTCTTGGAATTCTGCCGCGAGCTCGGCGGAATGCAAGGTGAAAAGGGATGATTCTCCGGATGAAATCGTGAGGATCGCTCGTCCCACCTGATCGAAGTTCACGACCCTTGCATCCTTCAATTCGGCCGCGTGCCGGTCGACGAACCGCTTCGCTCCCCGCATGCATTCCTCGCACGAGAAAGAAATGAACCAGAGTTCCACGTTTTTTAAAGGTTTCTTTGAAAAATGCTCTGCGAGTGCCAGCACGACGGCCACGCCGGAGAGATTGTCATTGGCGCCTTGAATCAAGGTGCCCGAGTGCAGGTACATGTTGAAATAAATGCCCAGCACGATCGCCACGACGAGCGGCACGAACAAGATTACCGTTATCAGAACTGACGTTATCCCGAGAAGCGGCAAGATGAACTCGATGATCCCCGCGGCGATGCCTGCAACAAGTATGCCCAAGGTGCTGTATGCCACCAACCCGAACTTGGCCTTGTACTTTGCGAAGAGCGGGAACTCGAAGGCGCTGTCGTGGTGCGCGCTGCAGATCACGATGGTTTTTGCGGTCCCGGTTGGCTTGAGCTTGCCGATGATGTTCCTGCCCGTGCCCTTCGGGAACAAGAAGTCCGCGTATTCCTTCAGCACCGCCTGCTCGAAAATATACAGCGTGATAGCATAAACGAACAGAACTGCAGTCAATAACGGCAGCCAGGGAAACACGATGGTGCCCACGACGAGGGCCAGCAAGAGAACCCGCAAGAAATCGAGAAATGCCTTAGGTGCACATTGAAATTCTTCTTCCTTTACTTCACTGACCATACCTTCCATTATTCCTTTGATCTTTTCACCCGCTGCTTGTTCTTGCTTGCTAGTACCAAATCGCGGGCCAATATTTTCACAGACATCCTTGATAAAACCCATCATTGAAAAATTGTTTCCGCCCATAATGAATCCCGTTTCAACCGTTGATGCAACATTTTTCTCCAGAATAAAAAGGCTTTCCTTGCGTGAGGAAACATTTTGAATGCTAAGAACAATTACGGTCGTGAACGAGATGCGAAAGGTAAACATCCTCCAGCACAACAAGGAAGCCTGGAACAGGGAAGTCGAGCGTGGCACGAATGATTGGACGATCCCGGTCACACATAACGATGTCGAGCTGGCGCGCCGAGGCGATTTGCGATTGTTTCTTACGCCAAGGAAATTGGTGCCAGCATCGTGGTTCCCCGAATTGAAGGAATGCAAAACGCTTTGCCTTGCCTCGGGCGGTGGCCAGCAAGCACCATTGCTCGCTGCTGCCGGCGCAAACGTCACGCTCGTCGATCTTTCCCCGAAACAGCTCGCGATCGACCAGAAAGTCGCGGCGCGAGAAAGATTGACAATAAAGACCCTCGAAGGAGATATGGCCAATTTATCGATGCTGCCTGACGCGTCGTTTGATTTGGTCGTCCATCCTGTCTCGAACGTGTTTGCTCCTGACGTGCGCCCGGTTTGGAAGGAAGTGGCCCGCGTCTTGAATACCGGCGGTGTCCTACTAGCCGGTTTCACGAATCCTGTCGTGTATCTGTTCGATTCAGCGCAGTTAACCAAGAACCGCCTCGTGGTTTCACATAAAATCCCTTATTCCCCCTTCAACGACGATGCCAAGGCAGAGACCGATATACTCTTTAAACAAGGCTCCCCGCTCGAGTTCGGCCACACCTTGCAAGACCAGATCGGGGGCCAAGTCGATGCAGGCCTCGCGATCACTGGATTCTACGAGGACAATAACCGCGATAATGTTCGCTCCAAACTCGATGAGCATATCCCGATTTATATTGCCACGCGGGCGATCAAGCAAGCCGGTGTGCAACTTTAATCCAGTATTGCTTGGATTGCCTGAAAATAAAAGGATAAATAATGAAAAAATCTTTCACTTTGCTCGTTTCGTAACAATAGGAATGACCGCGAACACGCACGATGCAATGCCCGTCGCCCAGCCAAGGGGCACGGGGAACATTACCAACAGCGGGCCTTCGATATCAATGGCGAATCCACAAATCACGAACATCCCCATGCCACCGATCATAATGCCGACCGGTATCCACATTGAGGGAAAAACGAGTTTCGTTTTGGGCAACGACGCGATGATGAAGAGCACGAGGCCCGCGATAAACGCGACCCCGCCGATGAAGAACGGGATGAATATTGCTTCTTTCGCAAGCAACATAGTGGCTTGCCCCTCATAGTTGACGTATAGAGTCCAGATCCAGAGGGAATTCAACCCTTTTTCAGAATTAATATACATGCATGCTGGCAATCCAACGGCTGCAAGCCCGAGGATCATGGCGAGCATATTCCACAATTTGTTTTTTTCCATGATGAACGACCATTCTTTGCGAAACAGTAGGTTTTTATATGAATAGATATGCTTTTTATGCCTATGATCGCTTAAAAAATGCTCGGTCTCGATACAATCCAAATACCTTATCCAAAACAATTAAGAAACTCAATAGCGAATGACACTTGTCAATCAAAGAGTGATGATTATGGCCAGTTTCTTGGACAATCTTACCGACCCGCCGAAAATCTACCGTCCCATGGTTCGTTGGTGGTGGCCTGGAATGGACGTTGAAAGAGATGAGTTGGTCAAGGAGATTCAAGAGCTGGACGAGAATGGCTTTGGTGGTGCCGAGATACAATCCTTCTTGATCGGCAGCCCGAGCCCGAATGAAGAGTTGAAGCACCGTTTCGCGCCGCATCCATTTTACTACGAGATGGTGGCGGCGGTTCTCGCGGAGGCCACCAAGCGCGCCCTCACCATCGACCTCACGATTTCGTCGAGCTGGCCGCCCGGCGGCTCGTGGGTTCCCCGTGCAGATTCCCTCCACACGCTGCTTATGGGCACTGCCATCGTACACGGCGGGTCGCACATCGAAATGAAAGCACCGCCAATCCAGCTTAATCCATTTTACAAGTCACACTTAGCACGCATGTTGACGGGGAATCAATGCCGGGGGTTCAACATTGACGATTTCAAGCCCGTTACCACCGTGGCAGTGAAGTCACGGAAACCATCGGCGTCGTTGAATTTCATCAAGCCGAAAGCAAAACCACTCGATATTGCGACGTGCGTCGACATCACGCCGAAAGGATCCGACCCGTGTTGGATCTCGCGTGATTTTCCCGCGGGCACGTGGCAAGTGTTCTCGATATATGGCGGGCCGAGCGGTATGAGCCCCTTGTCGGACGCAAAACCGTCACCAGATGCCGAAAGCCTTGTCGTAGACATGTTCAACGAGGGCGCGTTGCAGCGGTTTTTCCACGGCCAATTCGACCCGGCCATGGAGCTCTGGCGACCATACCTCGGCAAGACGTTGCGGGCGCTGTTCACGGACAGCCAGGAGATCGCCGCGGAATGGCACTTCACGACGGACTTTTTCGACGAGTTCAAGAAGCGGCGTGGTTACGACGTGCGGCCGTACCTCCCGGTGTGCTACGTGCCGAACCGCGACAACCAGTTCACCTACGTGGCCTTTATGAACGAGAAGCCATGCTTCGAGTTTCTCGGCGGCGAAGGCGAGCGCATCCGGCACGACTGGGAGGAGACCCTCTCCGATCTATTCGCAGAACGGTATTGCAATGGCATATCCCGCATGGCCCGGGAGATCGGGATGCAGCACCGCGTCCAGCCCTATGGCATCCGTGTTGATCTCTTGAAAGCCAATGGCCACGCCGATATCCCGGAAACCGAGCAGCTGTTCGCAGGTGGGCTTCTCGATTTTTTAAAGATTGCCGGCGACGCGGCCTTGATTTATAACAAGCCAATCGCGTCTTGCGAGACGCTCACGGCGATGCAGCGGGATTATATGACCACGCCGTTCAAGATCAAGGTGGCCGTGGATAAATTGTTCGTGGCCGGCATCAACCAGGCCATCTATCACGGGTACCCGTACTTCGCGCCGTGGAAGAATTACCCGGGCCATTACCCGTGGAGCCCGCCTTGCCACGCCGAAAACTTGAACCGGAACAACCCGTTCGCGCCATTTTTCGCGCAAATCAACGGTTACGTGACACGCGGCCAATATTTGCTGCGACAAGGGACAACCAAGTGTAATGTGGGCGTGTATTATCCGCATTGGAATTACGACCACAAGATGTTGAAGAAGGAAGATTTTGGAGGCGGGTATCTCGAAGGCTTTGACGGGGAGCCGCCCAAGGGGGCAATCATCTGGTTCTTGACCCGCGTGTCGAACCGGATCGACAAGATGACGCTCCCGTACCAGCAGCTCGGCGATCAACTCATGTCCCGCGGGTATTTCTACGCGCACGTGAACGAGGAAGCGCTGCTAGCTGGCACTATGGTCGATCACGTTCTGCACGTGGGTGGGGCACGGCTCGAGGTGCTGATCTTGCCCGGTATCGACAAGATCTCCTTGCCACTCTCCCAAAAATTGGCAGAATGCTCCCGGCAAGGTTTGAAGGTGATATTTTGGGGCGCGGTTCCCGATGGCCAGCCCGGCTTCCATGATCACGAGAAAAACGACCTAAAGATCACGGCCATCGTGAACTCGGTCGACAATGATTTTCTCATCCTTGATCGTGGGAAGGATTTGTCCATTTACTTGTGGAGTGAGTTGCAAATATTGCCGTGCATTGAATTCGTCAAGCCAGATCGCGACGTCCAGTGTATCTGCAAGGAAACACCCGAAGGAAACCTCTACTTTATCCGGTCGACGTCCAAGGAACCATCAAAACATTCAATACGGTTCCGTGAAAGTGGTAAGATTCCACATCTGATCGATCTCTGGACTGGCTCCGTGGAGCCGGTGGTCAAATACGAGGCTGCCACGGGCAGGAAAGCCATGGTATCGCTGACCAGCAGCACAGACAAGGATATGGTAGAGGTGGACTTGGCCAGTTACGGGTCGTGCATGATCTGGTTCGCAAACCAGCCACCGTCCGAACTCGTCGTCCACGTGATCGAGGCCGACTTGGAGGTCGCTCGAAATGGCCGGGTGTTTAGCGGTTTTGCAGCGCAAGCAGGCATCTACAAGGTGAAGCTGAGCAATGGGCAGGAGCGGGTGCTCAAGGTCGCGGAACCAGCGCCACACGGCATCCTTCTCGCTCACTGGCGATTGACAGTCCACCATCGCGAGACCACGGGCGAGACGAGGATCATCGAGATCCCGCGGGTGAACCTAGGCGATTGGCGCAAGATCAAGCAGCTCAAGTATAGTTCCGGGCCTGGCACATACACGACGACGTTTTCAACCGATTGGACTCATCTTGCCAAGAATGTCCGGCTCGTGCTCAAGCTCGGCAAAGTCCACGATGTCGCCGTTGTGAAGGTGAATGGCAAGGAAGCGAAGCCACTTCTTGTGCCCCCGTACGAGACAGACATCACGGGGCTTGTGCTCGACGGTCAGAACACGCTAGAAATCACAGTGCATGGCACGCTGCGGAATTTACTCGTCGGCTATGGTAAAAAGCGTGGAAAGAAAGGCAAGCCATGGCGACATCACAAGCACCATTCACTCATGCCAGTCGGGTTATTCGGCCCCGCGAGCATCGAGATGTCACGCCGCATTGATTTCGAGCCGTGAGATTGCCGCTAAAATAGGATTGGGTCGACAGGATTATACGAGACTTGCTCGCAACCCCCTTTCTTGATGATGATGTCGTCTTCCAAGCGAATGCCCCACTTCTCTTGCCAATACAAGCCTGGTTCATTCGAATACACGGCATTCTCCTCGAACACCGAGTTTTTCGGGGCCACGGACGAGACCCGCGCGCCGATGTCGTGGACCTCGTACCCGAGCGCGTGGCCAAGGCCATGGATGAATAATTTCTTGTGATCGTAGCCCTTGGACGCCAGGTACTCGCGGCATTTCTGGTCGGGCACGGCGGTTTCCCCACCAGCTTTCATATACTGGTTCGATATTTTCTTCGCCGCCATGAGCGCGTGGTACGCATCGAGGAAGTCCTGGGGTGGGTTTCCCCCGATCCAGTAGGTCCACGTGATATCGGAACTCATCTGCTCGTAACGCAAGCCAGCGTCGACGAGGAAAACTCCTTTCGCTATCTTCCGTGCACTGGAGTTGTGGTGCGGGTCGGCAGAATTCTCGCACGATGCAACAATGGCTTCGAAGGAAGGTTCGCCGATCTTGAAAAACTCGTAATGCAGCTTGGCCATAACCTCGCGTTCGGTCATGCCGACCTTCACCCATTTCGGGATGGCCTCGAAAATATCGAGCGTCATCTTCACCGCTTCGCGAAGCGCCTTGAGCTCCTCCGGGGTCTTCACGCCCCGCATCGCCATGATCAGGTCAGCTGCAGACACGAAATCGGTCTTTGGAGCGATTTTTTGCAGGCTCTGAAGCTCCCCCGCGCGGATGTAATCCGCGTACGCGGTCGGCTGCTGTAGCGAGTCCTCGCCGAAATTCACGGCAATCCTCGGCTTCGCGGTCAATTCTTTCAAGAACGAAAGCATTTCCTCCCCGCTCTTGTACACGCGCACGTTTACCTTCATCTTGGCCTGGTCCAATGCTTTCCTGATCATGGGCGCTTCCATTTCGACGGCGAGCACTTGATGATTGCCGTTGGCATCGATCAAGATGAAATGGCGTGCGTGGGACTTGATCCCGAGAAAATAAGTAGAATGTATGTCGCTGTCCTCGTTGCACGAGATGAGCCAGCCATCGATGTTGCGCGCCTTGAGCAGACCTGCTGCCTTGTCGAATTTATTCATGTATACAGCGCTCCTCCTTGAAGTAGCCTATAATAATGCCCCGCGAAAAAAAAGGATTTAGAACCAGCTCATCTCATGCCGATGATTTTTTTCACAACATCGACCTGTAATCCCTTGTTACCAAAGAGGGTCTTGTAATGATATTCCCCGGTCTCGTCGACGCGGATGATGGGAATGGCGATTTCGCACGATGTAAAATCGCAGAATTTTTCGGAGAACTTGCCGTCATCGAGAAGTCGCTTCTTCACGTCGTTATCATCGATGAACCATTCGGAGAAGTTAACCTTGTTCTTTTTAAGCGAAGCAATCAACGCCTCAGATTTCTTGTCTCCAGCCTTGACAATGACTTGAATTTTCTGCATTTAACCTTACCTCGCATGTCTCTTGATTTAACCTCCGCGACGGCGTGCTAATAAACAATCGGTTATGGTTCATCCTCATCATGTGAACTTTCCTTATCTATACATCATAAGGATTACGGTTCTCACGAGAAAAAACAAAAGGGAGAATCATTTCAATTTCAAGATTTTCTTGACAGCATCCACGCGCAAACCCGATTGATTGAAAAGCTCCTTGAAATAATAATCGCCCGTGTCTGATAGGCGAATTACTGGCGTGTAAACCATACAACCATCGATTGTGCAAAACTTTTCAACGAATTTCGGGTCGCCCACGAGTTTTTGCTTCACTTCGTCGTTTTCCAGCGACAATTCATCGAATTTAATGTCGTTTTCGGTCAACCAGGCTTTAAGATCTTCGCATTTATGGCATCCCGGTTTGCTGATCACCTGGAACCCGGCCGCCTTTCCAGCGGATTTTTTTTCTGTTTTTTTGCCCGTGACATTCACCTTTTATCAAGTAATTGCTAATCAAAGTTTTACGGGCGAGCATAAAATCGTTATGATTGTCGGAATCATATTGTGTCGTGGTTTCTGCTTGAAGGGGGAATAACCATCAAGAGGAACAAGTATGCCTAAATCGTTTAAATATAGAATTTCGAGATTCTACTTGTACTTCCAATCTGGTGAACAAAAAAATGATACTGATAAGAAAAAAAACAGGAATCTTTCTTGGCTTGATGATTGCTAGCATATTCTTACTCGCTATGGCCTCAGTCGCTGCTCAAGGTCCATCGGAGGAGGCGATCGGCACGAATCAAGCCACCCGGCATATAAATGCAGGTGAAACGAGCTCGTTCCGGTTCCGTTCCCAAACGCGGTTAAGCTTCAACTGCACATGTGATTTGACCGTGAACATGGACGTGGATACAGATAGCATCGGTGACAAGAACATTACGATCGATTTGAACTGCAGCGAACCACTTGAGATGAGCATGACGTGTACCGAGAGTCAGGCCGAATTAGGTGCTCAGAACGGTAACACGGTGCAAACCCGCACGCAGAATCGATACCGGTTCCAATATGGATTCGTGGCAAATATCTCCGTGAATTGCACCCAATTCACTGCCCGGCTGCGCGCGCAGGTCGGTAATTTGAATGGCCTCGTGTGGGCATTTTACAACGAGACCATGGAACAGTGGGAGGAAGTCCCGACCGTCACGATCAATGGCGAGGCGGTCGCGGAGGTGAACCACTTTTCCACGTGGACACTATTAACGCCGGAATCCGCTGTGATTGGAGTTGAATCAATCGGCTTACTGGTTGCCGCATTCGCCACGGTCGGTGTCCTGGTTGTCTCATGGAAGATCCGAAAGCACGCGTGAACCATATCTTTTTATTATTTTTTTTGCTCTGAAACATAGCAATTCCCGAAATAACCGGAAGAAACACCATGAACCACCATCATGTTCCTCAGAAAAAAGCATGTGTTGCTTTTTTTAGCGTGTTGTTCGCAGCCGGTCTTTTCTCGATCATTTTTCCATCAAACGTCGCTGCATGGAGCAGCACGATCGTGCTCGCGCCGGGCATCCCTCAAGACATAGCGCTGAACAGTGTCACCATCCATGCCCGCGCCAATGTAACCACCACGATCAGCGTGACTATTGATAACAACATAAGGAACAAGGAATTCTTCGTGAACATCACGGGAACTTCGCCATTAATTATAAGCGTTCTCGTGGATCGTGAATTTTCCGACCGGCGTCTCCAGCAAGGCCAGGATATAGCCGTGCAAGGCACGCAATTTCGGTACCGCTATTCCTACGGCGCCGCGGTTCGTTTCCAATCAAATGACAGCACATCGACTGTCCAGCTCGGTGGATCGATCACTGCATTTTCCCAGGTCAAGAATCAATTGACGTGGATAGCGAAATCCTTGACCGAGCCTGCCGAGGATCCCTGGTCACTCGTGAATTCTACCTTGTCGGGGGATGTCTTGTACGCGACCTTCGGCTCGTCAGCCTATGCGACCATCGCAGAGCAATACATTCCTGTCGATTGGACATGGACCATCATCACAGTTGCAGCGATCGTCATCATCGTCGTGTCCGGCCTCGTCATCTCGAAAGTTGATTATGTCCGCCACGCGGCTATGAAAGTGAAGAGCGAGGGGGTGCGGATACATCGTATGTCATTCGAAAAAGCGGTCAATCATCCGGTCAGAACTCGTATCCTTGACTTGATCCTGAACCAACCGGGCATCCACCTCAACGAGCTGATGCGGCAGCTTGGCCTGGACTCGGGGGCCCTCACCTGGCATCTACAGATCCTTATCGATTTCCAGCTCGTGAAGATGGAAAAAGTAGGGCAATACAATTCCTATTTTCCCCGCCTTCCCATCAAGAACACCTTGCCTTTCTACCTCGATGCAACCAAGCTTATGAAGAACGAGACGGGTCTTCAACTCTTGCGAACCATCAATGAGGAAGGGCCAAAATACCAGGCTGAACTCGCAACGATACTATCCGTCGAGAAAAAGACAATTCGATACCACGTGAAAAAACTCGTCGACGATGGCTTGATCGAGATTGATGAAAAAGATGGCAAGAAATACCACGTGTTAACGACAAAGGGCACCGAATTATTGAAAACTATCGACGAGTTATCGAAACAGACCGTTGAATAATTGCCGTTACACGATGATTCTCGGCCAGACATTGATCTCGTTCGCCCGCTGCAGCACGGCATTTCGCGGGCCTTTCACGATAGAAAACTTCCAGTCCGATTGCATGCCGCTCGGCGGACCATCCTGGAGGAACCCGATCGTCTTTTCCTTCAAGTTGATGGTCGTGGCGATGTGCGTGTTGCCGTAGAGGTTGTGCTTGATCACGTACACGTCGTCACCGATGCCGATCAAGCCATTGGGCAGGGGCAAGAAGGTCTTGCCGATCGTCTCACCGATCTTGAACTCTTCGAAACTATAATCGGCAACCTGATCTTCAGCGAGGGCCAGCGATGCGATAATGCGTTCCTGGTGCAGCGGAACCGTGAATCCCACGAAGTTCGAGAAGTGTCGGTCGTAGAACTCGTGATACTGGAATTTACCGTTGGAGCGCGCGATGCCGAGGAGGTTGCTCAGGAGGCACGTGGGCCGCCCTTTATAACTCATGTACATGTAATATTCAGAGATCTCGTTCCTGAACGTGCTGCCCTTCGTCCAGCCCGCTGGCTTGGCAATTGTCAGGCGGGAATTCTTGATGTTCCACGTCGAGACGTGCAAATCGCCAATCTCGCGGTACATGGCATTCATACTCGTGACATCACCAGACTCGTCTTTGATGTACGAGATAAAATCATCATGGCTGAGGACTTGATATTTCTTAGACTTGGTATCGATGAACACCTTGGCCCCGGCATCGATACCGAGCTTGCTTTTCGCCCAGGCAATGATCACGACCGCTGCAGCCCGTCCCAGCTCCGATTCCATAAACGAGTACTTGACCTCGGTGCGGTTGGGCGTTTGCCCCGTGGAATCGGAGACTTCGGCGAGCATAAGATGTTTCCATGCCATCTTGAGCTTGACGGCGATATCGGGTGCAACACGATCCACGCTCGATAGCAGAGCTTCCGCGGCAAGGTTGTATGCCCTCGTCACGAACGTGTCCGAACGGATATGACCATCCCGTTCCCAGGGAAGCCGGTACCGGCCCATCCACAAGTAAACGCCGCCATACGAGGGATAATTCCAGCTGCCATCGAGCACGACCGGCAATGGTTCGGGCTTGATGCCAAGCTCCTGGAGGCACTCCACGTACGTGGTGCAGTGCGCCGTCTTGATCCCGGCCTTGTGCCTGCGGATATACAGTGCCAGCCGCTGCAATCGCTTGGCATCGCTCGGGCCATGGCCTGGGAGATAATTGGTTCCCTTGGTGAATGCCAGCTCGCCATCGCCCCAGTAATCGAAGACGAGATCCGGAACATTGTCGAAAGATTGGTCCGCTTGTTGCTTGCTCTTCGCCGAGAACCCGCCGCCAGGAAGGAAGTACACCCCGTTGCGTTCGTAATAAGGCACGGGCTGCAACTCTCCTTGATAATGGCGCAAGTAATGGCGGTTGAGCAGTGCCACCTTGTACCCGTGCTCTTTCATGACGTCGATGACGCCTGGGCCGAAGAAGTTCTCTTGCGCGAAGAATGTGCCGCCACGTTTCAAGCTATAACGATTTAGAGTCTCGTCATTGATCCGCATGGATTCCTCCAGGTCGCGTCGTGGATACGCGAGGTAAATCTGATCGGAATAATGTACCGAGACGAGTTCGATTTGCTTTCGCCGCATGACGAGTTCCACGAGCTTGGCGAGATCATCGGGATAGTACCGGGCCATGAACGCGACCATATGGCCTTGCAGCTCGCACGATGCCTTGAACTGCGGATAGGCCATGTAAAAATCGAGAAAAGGACGGAAACTCTTGGTGATCAACACGTGATACGACTTTTCACTGCCAGCAACGTATTGAAGGTTAAAATGGTAGATGGAAAGGCTCATGCCTTTCGGTTCTGCAGTTGACATACTCAGTCAACTTGATGTTCCTCCAACATAAAAAATGATATTCGAGTTTTAGTGGCATCAAGCTCCCCCACGGATCATCCACCGAGGTTGATAGATCGCCAAGAGTCCTCGATGAGATTCTCTATGCTGTAGAACTCACCCATCTTTCGCTTGGCTTTTTCTGCCTCGTTCTGCAGCACGGCACGATTCTTGGTCGAGCTTCGACCGCCACTTCCCGAGCTCCCATGACCATGCCCACCGCCTCCCCCGCCACCTCCACCGCCTGCGAGTGGCGGGAACAGGGCGA
>JAUQYW010000755.1 GCA_030587525.1 Candidatus Sigynarchaeota archaeon
GGGGGTGGTGGTGGACGAACTTGGCATCGGTGTCCCGTCCGAAAGGCAGGCCTTCACGTGCGGCACCAAGCCCTCCGCATCGTGCGTTATCGAGACCGTGCCATCCCCGTTATTGGTGAGTATAAAGCCACTGCTCTTCAAAGAAGTTTCACAGGCGATCATGAAAGCAACTGCAATCGCTTCATCGGAATGAAGCCCAGCAACATTTACCCGGATAATAACGTCGTCGAGAGTCTTGCTCACGTAGGGCTCAGCAGTCCATATGCCGTCGCCGTTGTAATCGAACCATATGAAGCATCTTTCGCCGCTCGATGATTCTACCACCAAATATGACTCATCATAGATTCCTTGCGCTCCGATATCTGGAAAATCAACGAGCGTGACCTCACGGAGACCGGGCACGATCATTTCGGGATACACGGTCGCCGTGAAGCGCGAGGTGTCTGTGTACCCCTTTGCCTTGAAGGAAATGGATGACAAGACCGAGCACGTCGCCATGAAGGATTGCGCAACGGTTGTGGCCGTGAACCAAGTCGTACCATCGTTGCCGCCGACGATATCTGTTTTCCCATAGGTGAATTGCATCAGATTTTGGCCGTTGCAGAGGACCTCGATGCCAGCGACGTCGCTCATGGTATAGCCTGCCTCGGGCGTGAATTCCGCGCTGAACGGGCGGCTCTTGATATCTTGTTCTTGCTCGCCATAGGCTATATTATCGAAATATGCGGTTGTTTCCAGGTCTTCGACCACGGCGCACGCCGCGTATCCCACGGCTCCATGGCTTGCCATGTATCCTTTGTAATCGAGATTGATCTTGACCTTCACGGAATTGCCTTCATCCCGGATGAAATCGGAGACGGGGGCTGCTATCTTGCTCGAGCCGTCGTAATAGAGGAATTCAAACGGGAACGGCTCCTTCTGTATCGATCCTACCCACGACGCGGGATTGGCCGGGTCAAGTTGCAGCACATCCCAGATGTATGCCTCATCGATGCCGCAGAGCATGTCGAACCACGATCCCGTCTTGGTGTTGTACACCTGGAGCAAGCTGCTGCGATCGCCACCGTTCGCTAGTAAGAAAGCGTATAGTGACGCGGGCGTGCTACCCTTGATCGAGGTTCCAGTGCCATCGCTCTTTCCCCAGCACCAGAAATCGACCAACGTCGCCGTTTCGAAGAGCAAGTACCGCGCTGTCGCCAGGTCCAGGCTCGTCGCGGGATCGGGATGCGGGACATCCGCAGGCATTGTGATCGTGAATTCCCGGGAAAACACACCATTCTCTACAAGTGTATTATCACCAACATAATAGGTGGCTGTGGATTGACAATGCCGCGTGTCGGTCGGCATCACCACGTCCAAGATACCAATCCCCGCGCTATAACCGTTCCACATACCATTCGATACTAACACGTTGATCTCGTAATGCCTGGCGAGGTCTTCGGCGCCCGTGATCGTCGCCGCGGGATCGAAGCCCAGCGCGACATAAATGTAGTCCTCGGGAATCTGCAGCAAAGTCGTCAAGGTACCCGACCCGCGGGGAAAGTCGTTGATCGTCACGTGCTTGGTCGGGCCGTACATCTCGATCTCGAAGACCAGGTCCTCGTTCTCCAAATATGAGAACCATTGCAAGGAAGTCGAGATTCCGTCGAAAGTCCAATAACCGGTAAGCAAGTACCCTTCCACATACCCGTCCCCATCACTCGGCGTTGTCGTTTCAAGCTGGAAACCGCCCTCACCTTGCTCAGAATAGAGTATGAGCCCGTATTGCGACCCAACCGCGAGCCCACTTGCAACGAACGGAATGATCGCGACCGGATCATCGATCAGCCAATAATCATCGTAATTCACGACAATCTCGTGAAGGATGTTGTTGAAATCGGGATGACCATCGCCATCTAGCGTTGTCAGCGCCACGTGTACCCGGGACGGATAGTAATCTGTCCTAATTGCCCGGATAGTGACTTCATGGATCATAGTTCCTGTTGCCGTGAACACCTGGCAAAATGCCATATCATATCGGGTATTGACCGCGGTCTCCGACCGGCTATTGCTTACCACGTTAACTAACGTGACGGGAATGCGGTTCGCCCCGTCAACGCGCAGCAACGCTATGTCGACGTCCAAGGCAGAAACGTCCGACCGAGCTACGTTCTTGAGCATAAGGTCGACCGAAAGATCGAGCGTGCCTGTTGCGTGCACCTGGCTCGCGTACGAGCTCCAGCTCGCGAGGTCGCCGATCTTGGCAAGCAACGTGGTCGCCGGCAAGGTGAGCGACGCCGTGACGGTCTCTTCATCATCCGTGATCTGCATCGGCGCCGGATTCTGCTTGTACTGCAAATCGATGGCGAGTTGCGATACCATGAAGTTCGTTTGCTTGACCGCATTTTCGATGTTGCCGATCTCTTTCAAACTATCGAAGTTATACAGTGCGGTCGAGCCCCAGTCGAACACGGCCGTGAACCGCAAGCGCAAGCCATAGGCTTCGGTGACAAAGTGGTCGAGCGGGAAGGCAGGCGACCGCGAGCGCCATACGGATATCTGCTTGGTCCGCCTGCCGCTGGGCAGCGCGGCGGTTATATACGCACCAGTATCAGTCTTGGGAGATAGGATGGTCACCCAGGCTCCCGTGGTGAAATCGTAGATCTCCACGCCGAACGCGTACTCCATCCCAGTAAACGATGGGGTGCCGCTGTAGCCGTAGCCAAAGGTCGTCTGCATGGGGTTCATATAATTGAACCACGACACGGTGAGCATCGCGTTGAAGTCAATCCAGATCCTGTCCACGGATTGGATATCATCGAAATCAAAAGGCAACGCCGATGCAGGGAAGTCGAGGACGACTTGATGCTCGGAATACTGGCCATCGCTCGGGCTGCTGGCACCCGGGAATGCCGGGACGGAGCCCGTGGTCTTGGAATGCGCGAACGTCTTGATCTCGGAAAGTATATAGGTTTGGTATATATCGAAGGTGTTAAATGCTCGATAGTTCGCTGTCGTGCGAAATTGCGTGTCTATATAATCGATGGATTGTTCCGCCCATTCCACGTCCATATTCATCTGGATCTTGAGCATCAACCTACCCTGGTTATCGCCAAGCCGCAAGTCATCAAAAGCTCTCCTCTCCGATGTGATAACTTCGTCGGTTAGCGTGAACTTGATGCAGAACAAGTCGGATGAACCGGGCACGACTGAAGCATCGAAAGTAGTATGATCGTAGTATAAAGCTTTCCATTCTTTCGAATCATAGTCAAAGCCTTGAAGATTAACAACACTTCCGCTGAATGTCAAATCATAGAACGGGGTAAAGGTGGTGAGCTTGGTCCAATATTCCCAAGGATAGTACGTGAGATCATCCAGCGTCTTGAAGGATTCAACAGCTTCCATACCATAACGAACTTTCCCATATGACCCATATGGGCCACTAGTCATACGCATCCCAGCAGAGAATATGACGGTGGTGGGAACCTTTATGTATACCTCGAAATCGATTTTATCAAGAGAGTTGACCACTCCGACAGGGATCGAGATATCGACGGGCACGCTCACGGGCGAAGAAGTATACGTGATTTTGTTGGGCGAACTTGATGTGGGGATCGCGGTGTCTGTCTTACTCACGACCTCGATGTACAAATCATCGAGGAAGATCATCGCTTGCGGGAGATTCTCTCCGGTATAATATCCTTGGATCGGGCATTGAGAGACGAATGCATCCTCATACGGCGTGGTATCGTCCAGGGTGTCAATCGGGGTGTAAACAGCTGGATCGTACAAATCCATAGCATGCGGGTCATACCAATTATTAATTTTATCAAAATACACGTTGGCGCTTTTTGACCAATAATCAACCCCCCACCGGCCAATATCGTGGATCACACTGCAATGGTTTACACTTCCCATCCAAGTCCATGGATCAAACGATATACTCAAGCCATGGTCTATGATCGATTGGATAACTAACGAATCAGTTATCGGCGATGTTTTCTCAACAGCTCCGCTAGGCAAAATATTATCTCCTTTTGTAAAGCCACCAAAAATATATTCCGGCTGTAGATCAGAAGGTAGCTCGAAATCGGCCAAGATATTCTGATCCATATCCGGTGATATCGATTGCCACAGAGACCTCCCATGTCCTGTTCCTAAACCGACATCCTGGACTCTTGCAGCAGGCGACAAAGTGCCGGACGAATCCGCCCAAGACGAGACTGTGAATGGAACCAAATAATAACCGGCTATGTATCGGAGGCTTTCCAAATGCTCAACACCTTCGTAGGTCGGGGTTGTGCTAACGAGGCACATTTTATAACCAACTGCATAGCCATTGACGACGATCTTGATTTCTTGAACATCGGCCAAATTGGAGATACGATTCTCCAAATCGAAATCGAAATTTAACCTCGTTGGGAAACGCGAGCCCATCTGGATAACGCCATAATTGGCATCATCGTCATTGATCGCGCTCAGCCCACCGCCAAATGATGCATCGGTGCCGAAGATCCCGGTGAAAGTATTAATGGGGGTAAATGGCTGGAATTTGGGTGCATAGAGGCTTCTGACAAAAGATACCCCGTCGTCAAAGCTCGACCCACTAGATTTCATGATAAAGACGTCATCCATGTATCCCTTGAAAAATCGGCCCGCGTTGGCTTGATCTACCCCAATCTGGAACGGCTTGAACTCCGTGCTCGTTTCATGGAAAGCTGGAGTATAGTGTCCAGCTTTGGTGTCCCGGTAAACCGGTTCCCCATCGACGTATACTTCCACGTGATAATATGTAAAATCGTTGAAATCTGCACGAAGTATACTGACTGCGATGAAATGCCATTCATTCTCCACGATCGCTTGAACATCTACTTGAAGGAATCTAGGAAGCCCCCCACCCGCCCAGTTAATAGCAGCTGGCAGTAGGACGTGAATTTTCTGGTATGAGACCCCGAAACCAACACCACCACGCCATGACCAATCAGTATTGATCACGGGGAAGCCGCTGAAATCAGAGAATCCATGGAGCTCCGTCGGATAAATCCATGCGCCCATCGAGTAATTCGTCAGCTCCCGCATAATCTCGGTATCGATGTAGGTGCTCGAACCATCGAAGTACATGGATTGACCGAATCGCTTGGTCGTGGATGAGAAAGAACAAGTTCCGTGCAGTATTCCGTTCTTATATCCTGCTGCGTCGTTCGCATTTCCGTCGAGGCTGTAGTGAACAGCCCATCCACCGGCCGGTACATAGGAATTTAGGTTATCAACGGGATTTGATAAAGTACAAGCATCATCGACTTGCGTCATCGAAGTAGGCCCATACCTGGCATCCGGGATCACGGTCGTATGCGTCGAACCGAGATTCGTGCCGGAGGTATAGTCGCCATCAATCAAACTTTCGTTGCGCGGCGCAAAATCTCTCTCATAGCTCGCAGTTGTATCCTGGTGACTGGAAACAATCTGGTAGGTCATCACCTTCCCGTCCTGGAAAGGTGCGTTGAACTGCCCGGCCGTGCCATAGGATTTCACGGCCCAATCGCTCGCGGTGTTCGTGTCCGTGTCCGCAATCCTCGTGCACCAACTGCCAGCGCTTGCTTTGCCGAACCAAGGGCCAGTCGGTGGCACCGCGTCCCAAACGGAATCATGTTCTACATCCGTACGGAAATAATCCACGACGATTGATGTTCCGGTCATCAAGTCGATGAAGAATGTAGATGATGCGAGCTTGTTCCATTTTGATACCGGGTCATACACTTCGGTCGCCGTGTTCATCCCGGCTTCCTCGTGCACCACAACGATGCTGCCTGGCTGCAATACAAAGGCCGGAAAGGTGAAGATATACGCTCCGATTTTATCAACCATCGTGATTTTCCAACCTCTCAAGTCCTGTGCTTCGTCGGCGTAATTGGCGAGCTCGATGTAGCGTGAGCCTTCCGGACCCGTGCAAACCTCGTTAATCACGACGCCGTTCTCTGTCGGGACACGGTACTTCGTGATATCCGGAATAAGATGGATGTTTAAATCAAACCCGTAGACCGGGTGCTCAGCTGCCGTGCCAATGGTCGTGTCTGCTTTAACAGGTGCGGACCAAAAGCTCGATAGGCTCCTCGCGACGAGATGGCCGCTCGATTGTGATACCGGCGCATTCGGGGATTTCCAGTGGTTCGCCATCTGGAACGATGCGCTCGTTTCGAACGTGATGGCATACGTGGTGCCGATCTCGAGCCCGGTGAAGTCGACGTGGAAATCGATCGTGCCCGGCGCCACCACGGCGTGCCATTCCGCATTCGTGATCACGTGGCTTCGTATAGGTGTCACGACCGGGATGCCCTCGCTGACGGGATATAGCTTTATCGTGGCACCGGCCATGCTCGAAATGGGTTGCACGCGCACGACGTCGATGGTCGTGGATCTTGCCGTGAAGGCATATCCTAGCGCGTTGAAGGAGCCCACGCTAGCTAGCGAATTGTCGGTGAAATCGGTTAAGGTGCAGATCGAGTCATCCTCGGCATAATAATATCCGCTGGAATCGGGCACCTGGTGCCGCGATGCGGTCGCCACGTCGATCCAACCAGCAAGGATGTCGTCAATGTAGAGTTGGCCATTATTTAACGTTGTCACGCAAAACTCGAGGTCCTGAATGGCTTGATTATATCCTGAATATTCCGCGGGTAACGTCTGCGTTATCATCGCTTTGCCAGCCAGATTTAGTTGCGTCACGGTGAGCCGGTATTTTCCAGGATCGCTCGCTGAAAACTCGAGCTGGAGGATGATCCATGAATCGAGGCGGTTGAGCGAATATATCCCGGCGAGATCGCTACCAGAGATGGTCATATCGTTGACGTTGATACTAACGAGAATCAGCGAGTTGGTGCCAATATTAACAACTCCGATATTCTCGGATACTTGCACCGCGATTGACAAGGCTTTGTGTTCATTATCCGAACACGAGGGGAATTGATAGGTAGCGTAATAGTTATCGGCATCGAGCATGTCAAGACATCCTCGCGTGTCGCCACGAGGTGCACCGAGTGAATTTGCATCTCGCTTGGTCGCCGTGAACGAGAAGGAACTTCCATAATATTGGGACGAAGCAGTCCATCGGGAATTGGACGCTTGGATATCAGCCCCCGCTGCGTAATTCTCAAAGTATTCTTGCTGCCCGCCTTGATAGGAGCCAAACTGGTCGAAGCCAAGCCTCGAATATCCATCGACCAACCCTCCTTGCGACGTCGTGACCGTGCCCGGGCTTCCCACGCGACCCGAAGCTTGGCGTGAGTCTCCAGTGAATGAGATCGAGGAGTCTCTATCATTAATCGTGTATGAACTGCTAGGAGTTTCAAGATCTTCCCGCGCGCCGAATGAAGAATCGGGCAGCGACTGCGCGGGCGATGTTACCTTTCGGTAATCCAACAACCCCTTGTATGTATCGACGAAGTTCCCGCTCCCGCCCGGGATTAGCGTGACATCCTGGATCGCCGTTGACCGCTGCACGAGCTCGCTCACGCTGGTGCTGGTAGCCACGACCACGCTATCAAACGACCCGGTGGCCAAGCTAACATCCATTGCCGAGAAGCTCACGGGGGACGGGTATTTCTTGACGACGGAGGTGCTCCATGTCGAAGCCCCGTCTTTCGCGTATGCCAGGATGTAACTATCCACAGCGCTCGATACCGCGACGAGGACATCATCGTAGATATCCCCATCGATGTTGCCCACCTTCACCGCCTTGATCGTGAAACCCTCGGGCGCGGCATCGACGACCTTGACCACGCAGTCGTATTGGCCGAAGTTACCGCTGAAATACCCGAACGTGCGCTCCGTGGCAAACCATAGGCTCGACGCGAGCTCCACCGTGACGGGGCGCTCGGCAAAGGTTTTTTGACCCATGAACATGGCACATTTCGCGCCCAGCGGCCCCGCCGCCTTGATTGGATCTACATTGAGGCTCACTTGAATGATCTTGTCGTCCGCCACGATGTAGGCACCGCCGGGGTTCCCGGGATAGCACACCATCTCGCGAACGTCAGCGGGGGACTTGAGGGCATAGATGGTCGTCGAGATGTCGAGGTGCAACCTGGGGAGCGTGCTGCCATACACGGTGAAGAACCAATAATCCCCGGATTTGTGCAGGAGCACAATCTCGTCGATCCCATCACCATCCACGTCCGCGATGTCGCACCGGATGCTTCCCGCGAGGCAGTATGGAACCGGGCCGAGCTGCATGTAGGCGATTTGAGAAAACGCGTGTGGTGTAACCGCTTCATAGATGAAAACCCCGAAGCTATTGCCCCAGTTCACGACGAATGCCACGTCGGGCACGTTGTCCCCGTCAAAGTTTCCAACACCGCCGCCGCTCCATGACCACGTGTCGTCAATCCTTATAGGAAGCCAACTGCTTTGTAAGCCGCTAGCAACGATGCTATTCGTGTCCCAATTAATTTGAAACGAGTTTTGGCCAGCGGTGACCGTATCGCTGCCTAGAGGGACCCAGGTGATGATACCGTCCGCCGTGAACTCGTGATACGAGAGAGTGACGGTCGTGCCGGGCAAAGCGGGCCCGGAAGTCGATACGGGTGAACCGAGGATCGATCCCGAGGAGACGTTCATACCCGGAACGAGGGAGTAGTTGAGCACGATACCATGTATAGCAATGACCGCGCTCAGCCCCGCGGTATCGGTAACCGCGGCGATCACGTCGCCCTGGTAATTTTCAGTGAACTTGTACTTGAACGTATATAATCCAAGATATAGATCAAGCACGCCAGCTCCGATGCGTGTCGCGTTCAGAAGAATGGAGCCGAGGTGAAACTCGACCCTGGCGACCCCGCTGGTTATGTCGGCTGCGTTCACGGCGAATGTCGCTGAAGTGCCGCTGATCAAGCTGTAATTCGAGGGAAACTCGAACGTGCATGCTGGAACCACGGAATCCAGTATCACGGTCCAAATCTTCGTGCTCTTCAATATGCCGCCGCCACTCGTGATGACAAACCGGAGCTTGTATTGCCCATCTAACAAACCTTGTTCTTTCAAGGCAATGGTCGCCGACAAGGCGACAGAATTAGTCCCGGGAGATGCTTGCCACGCGACCCCCGACGCGCCGTCCGATGCCCGCGACCACGACAGCACGATGTTCGATATGGGTGTCATGTCATCCACTACACTCACCGAGATCGAGATGGTACCGGTC
The DNA here is from genome assembly GCA_030587525.1 of Candidatus Sigynarchaeota archaeon. Taxonomy (GTDB): domain Archaea; phylum Asgardarchaeota; class Lokiarchaeia; order Sigyniarchaeales; family Sigyniarchaeaceae; genus Sigyniarchaeum; species Sigyniarchaeum tengchongense. Next base: position 9,173 of record JAUQYW010000755.1, read on the forward strand.
GTGTAGGTGCTATTTCCCGACGGCGAGTAGCCAGTGATCGCTTGATACATGATGATGGCCGGCGAGCTGTCGATGATGACGGCGAAACTCGATGACCGGGCGATGTTGCCCACGGCATCGGTCGCCTCGAAGTATAACACTGCCGATCCTTCCGGGAACCCGGTCACTGTCCACGAGATGCCTGCCGGAGACATTTCTCCGGTGCAGACTAGCGTGGTGTTGAGGTAAAACGCGTAGATAGCTATGCCCGCGTCGTCATAAGCAGACGGGAAGAACTTGATGGAGTTTGACAGCACGGTCCCGTTTGCGATCGCTGGCGCACTTGCCGATCCGATGCGGAGCACGAGGTCGGTGGGAATCGTGTTATCGATCGTGAACTCGATGGTGCGCGCGCCTGTGTACCACGCGTCCAGGCGGCCCGCGATGGACGCGTTCTGCCGGTAATGCACCCGGAGCATGTACTCGCCCGACGTGATACCCGTGAACGGTGTGCTCTGGTTGCCCACGAGCACCCATGACCCGCTCACCAGGGTTGATAACTCGAACGAAACGTTATCGACATCGGTCTCGGCCAAATAAACGGCCGGGGCGAAGACTCGCGCAGCGCCGCTTGCCTGGTAGGTCGCCCCATCGGTGACGTTGATCCCCGGCAGTGCCACCGTGACGTCGATGGCGATCTCGCGGGCGTTCAGGCTCTGATCGAGAACCCGGATGACCATGCGGTGAACCGCGCTTTCCAGCGAGATAGCATTGCTGGCCAGCTCGTAATAGTATTTTCCATCGGCACCGGGAGAGAGGGTTGCTATCAAGTTCGTCACGTTGCACGGGTCGGCCAATGGTGCAGCGGATCCCGACCAGATAGACACGTCCGTGACGTTGTTATCGTCGCCCGCGGTAAAATTGAAGATTATTTTCTCGCCAAAAATGACAGATGCTTGCGGTTGCCCGATCACGATGTATGGAGCCAAATTATCCTGGAACGCGTCGATCCAGAACGACACCATGGAGGTGTACGTTGCACCGTGGATATCCACCGCGGTGATCCTCACCTGGTAGCAAGGCAACGACGCGATGATGCTTGCGTTGGCGATAGACCACGTGAACGCGTAATATGCAGGAGCAGGGGATGATATCACGGGGGCAAATGGAGTCCACGTCGTGCTTGCCACGTGGCGCCACGCGTAGGTGAACGCGGCGATGTTCACGTCTTGCACGGCCGCGCGGAACATGACCGAAACATTGACCGATTCATCCACGCTTGCGTTGTAGGGGATGTGCTGGTCGGGCCGGGGCAAATGAATGGCGATGATCGGGAGATTGTTGTCGATGATCACGTCGAGCGTCGCGATCCCCACGCGTCCCATATCATCTCGCGATGCCAAGATGAACGTGCCAGACGCGTCTGGTGGAATTGCCGTGATAGGTACAGTGATGGAGAGCACGGACACGGGGTTGGTCCATGACCGTATCTCGGTGTCGGTGTTGTCGAACCCGGAATGCCAGCTCAGCGTCGAGAATTCCACGTCGCCAAGGTGGGTACCGCTCGCGCTCATGTTCAAGGCCGTTATGCCGCGGAACACGCCACCCGCGCCGGGCTCACTTCCGGCGCTCCAGGAAAGCACGGGTGCCGGGGATATCGTGTCGATGGTCGCTGCTGCGTAGCAACACTCCGAGTAATTTGAAACATAGAATCGCACCCGCCAGTAGATCTCGTCGTCGACCGGGCCGATCTCCGCGTCAGTCACTTGGAAGATCCACGTGTCGTTTGCCGCTGCCGTGATGTTCTTCACGCTATGCCATTCAACATCGGGAATTTCTGATGCATTGCTGCTCATGGCGAGCGTCCAGGCGAGCGTCGCCCGCGTCGCGAGGCCGCCTCCCGATGCAGCGATGATTATCGTGTTGCCATCCGTTCGGGCATCGTACGAAATTATGGTTGGTTCCAAGAGCTCGATGAAGATGCTGGTGACCACGTCGCACGCTTCCCAGTTCGCGCGATCCGTCACGAGCACGCGGAAATCATACATACCACTGGGAACCGTGGTAATGTCGAACGTGAACCCGAACCCGTCGGCCGGTGTCGTGTCCACGTGGACCATGCGGACGAAAGGTGAGGACCACGATTGCCCGTGCGGGACGATCTGGTAAATCGCGGATTTCACATCGGCGCTGAACGAGATATTGACGAAGACGGGTTGTTTCAAGATGCTGTTGCTCGCCAAGGTGAGGATCTGCACCTCCGGTGGCGTATTATCGATCTTCACATGGATGGTGCTGCTATAACCGGTCTGGCCGTTTGCATCGATGATCTGTGCCACGAACGTGGCATTTGCCGTGTCGGTAAATTCCCGCGTGTCGAGGGTCCATTCCCAGACCTCCGGGATTCCCGGGGTCGTGTCATTGTAAGTATCGGCAACTGCACCGTCGATCCGGAGCGCGAACAAGCAAGACGTGCCGTCACCTTGTCCTTGCACGATGATGGATTGTGCCGGGCCCGCAATGACCGAGTTATTAGCCAGATTTTTGAACTGTGGTTCCGGCTTCAAATCTGCACATACCCATTTGAAATCATTAAAGTTAACACCGATCTTCACGTCGCTGACACTGCAGCGTTCGATGATATCGACGCGGATCGAGATCGTGTAATTTTCTACGTACGAGCCATCATACCACCTAGATTGCCCGAGAACGTCAGACAGATCGCACGGGAACGTCTCGATCTTGCTCGTGTTCGTATCGTTGGTGATCGTGATGTCGGCGATCAATACCTCGTACAGGGGCACGTAAGCACCAGCCTTCATACCTCGCAACTCCGCGTACATGGTGACCGTGCCCGATTGCCCGCCGAGTTGCGCTTTCGATAGCGTCGAGGATTCCAGGACAGGCGAATACTTGACCGTGAACGAGGAGGTCGTCTTACTCGGTGCCATGTCCAGCTCCAATCCCGGCGTGATGATCGTCGCCGAGAACTCGCGCGGGACCGGGCTCGTCGCGGGCCCGGCATCTGCCAGCACGGACAGCACGGATTGCTTGCCCAGCTGCCGCTGGAGCACGACACCATCGGCCGTGTACGAGGTGAAGGTCAAGATTGATTTATTCGATAATAGGTCGCAAGCTGGCACCCATGTCCCGTTACCATCTTGCACGAAGGCTTCTAGTGACGTGATCATGACGTGGTACGAGTCAAGACTGCCATCCACTGACGTGCCGGGAACCGTCATGTTGCAAGACAGCGACCACGATGCCATATCGCTGAACGGCACCACCGGTGCCGGGATCGAGAACGCGCGGCCATCGGGATACTGGAGTGGCGACTCGAACAGCATGACCTGTTGCGTCGTGCCATGGATGTCTACCCACGAGAACGAGAGTATCGCCGATCCCACGCCGTCCACGTCTCGCCCGTGCTGCTCGCCGAATAGCCGTGCCGTGCCGTTGATCTTGGCCGGGGCCGCGAAGGCCGGCTGAGTGATGTTGCCCGACCACGATGCACTCGACACCGGGTTCGCAATGTTGAGCATGGAATTCCCGCCGCCCCTCGTGCAGAAATCGACGTAATGCTCGACGACCGACGCGTACGTCACGGTGATGCGCACGTCATCGACATGCCATTTTACTGATTTGAAACCATTCCAGTCCAGGGCGACGATCAAGAATACCAGGTCATAGACCCCGGCGCCCGTGATGCGTGGCGTGATGTCGACATCGATGTTGCCCATGGCCGCGTTGTGCGTGCTGGTCACGGGGGCACCGAATCCATCTTGGCCCTCGATGAGGACGGCTTGTTCCAGCAGGTCCCGCTTTGGCGGGACGATGTTGCAGACCGCCGTGTCTGATTTCGCAGTGAGCCTCACCGCTTGGATACGGAATCCCGGCCAATCCGATATTGCAAATTCCGTGGAGAGCGAAGCCCAGCGCTGTTCCGTGTTGTGGCCAACGGACCTGATCGAGAGCTCGACGTCTTTTTCCTTGCTGCGCCACGCCACCGACGCCGTGCTCACGTCCGAATAGGTATACAAGTTGCTCGCGTTGGTTCCCTCGGATATTGTCCAACCAGACCACGTCCCGTGGAGAAAAGCGCCCGGGCCGGCCGGGCTGGTAATGGGGCTCGTGGAGAACTGGTAGTTCTGGATGCCATCATTGCTTGCCGACCCGTTCACGGGGGAATATATATACCCGTCTGGATTGGATCGGTCGTAGGTACGGATCCCGCTCTGCAGCGAGTCACCCTGGGCACTCTTGACCTTCTCTTGCGCGAGCCACGCGCTCATGCCTTGCATCATGAAGAATTTTGCTGCACACGGTGGATAAACCACCTCGAGCGAAACGCGATTCACGGAAAAGCCCCAGACGTCACGCGCGTCGAAGAGCTGCGTGAATCTCGTGCCAACATTCACGGAGAGATGGATCCGGATGTAAAATATCGTGGGGGACGCGAACACGCTCGAAAGATCATTGATGAAGACGCAATTCGTGCCCTTCTTATCAATATTCGTGCCGTGTCCCAATTGCTTTGTATACCACGTGGTGCCAAGATAATCGATAATCTCAAGCCACGCGTTGAACGTATCCGGAGCCGAGGAGTACCTATCTGGATTCCCATTGATCACGTGGTTCGAGTTGAAATCGACGTACAATTCATTCTTCGTGGAGCCATTCCCTTCGTACACGATGCGTTCGCTGCTTAGATAACCCGAGAACGGCGTGTCGCAATCGGACCATTCGTAAATATTGATGCTTGACGAGTGCACGCTCTGCAGTGGAGATCCCTCGGCAGTAGTCCAACTCCAGCCCTGGTTATCCACGGCGAAATCCCACGAACATGCCAATCGTGTCGAGGTTGAAATGATGTAATCATAAGCAGGTTCACCGTTATCAGCGTCGGTGCGGAAAAACGGATCGAGCTCGTGCCATTCCGAGTAAAAATCTGCCTGATCGCGGCTCGCATCGCCACTCGTGGCTTCATACACGGCGCTGCCCTCGTACACTGCTTGAGCCATGACTGGGTTGCTGTAGAGCATGGATTTGGAGAAGGTGTATCGAAACCTCCCGCCCTCATCGGTGGTCACGTTCGCAAGCTGCGCGTATTGCTTATTTGGTTCGTCATAAAGAAGCAATCGTAAACTCGCTCCCGGGATACCGTACCGCGGCGTGTTCATGTCCGTGAGCCGGCCGTTGATGCGGATATCAAAATACCCGGATTGATCGCCGGCAATCCGTTTATACCCGAGTAATTCGACCGTGAGTTCCGACGGTTCTTTGATTAACTGGACGGATTCCGAGTAAAGATGGGAATACTGGTAAAAGAATGGGGGTCTGAAGGTGATAAGACATATAGCGATCCTGGTTTCTCCAACTGAGAAAATATCCCCGTGGAAGGAAATCACCTCGTGATTGATTCCCACGACAGAGCGGTTCGTTGCCGTGTAGACATTGCCGACCCGGATGATGACATCGCCCTCGCGATTGCATGTATAATTGATCATGATGGTGTCGGTCAAATGATACACGGGCGTGCTGGTTCCACTGGTGGATCCGCAACTTTCCGATAGGTGAAGATCTGACAGCTCTCGTCCCTCAGGAACGTTGCTCGCGCATTGGATGTAGATCTCGCCGGTAAACATCGCGATGGCGGCCACGATGAACAACACGACAACAGGATGACGACCCAAGTGGCGCCGTTGTTCCATAACAGTCCCGCCATCCTTTGAAGCAATCTGGAGTCCATGCCAAAACTCATATGCAACGACGCGGCGATATTTGCCGGTCTTGCCAGCTCCGTGATAGCGCCAGCAATGCTCCCTGATGAATTCACCCGATCGATCCTGGAAATAGAATGCCCAGAAAAATCTGCCGCTGAATTCACGACGCAACTTCCGCGCTCGCGCCTGGTGTCGCCAATGCCGCTCAGCACGAGATATAACTTTTCCGAACTGTAATGGGATGAATAACGCGCAGAGCAAGAAAAAGATTTGGCCCATGATGGCAAACGTGACCCCGAACTTGCCGGGCTCGAAGTATTTGTTATCTCCGATCGTGTTTTCGATGCTCGTCTCGCGTGGAAAGATCGTCCCATTCGTGTTGTCCATGATGACGTTGTCCCTGACCGCATTGCCGAAAGATTCGTCAAATGAAACACCCCACTGGCCGTTGCACGAGATGTTGTTGTTCGAGAAGGCATTGAGGCGGCTTGCCGTGAGCATGACGCCGCAATCCGTGTTGTCGCATGCGATGTTGCCCGTGAACGTGTTGTTGTTCGAGGCAACGAGGGCGATCCCTCTACCGTTGCAAGACGCGTTGTTACGATCGAACGTGTTGTTATCGGCAACCTGGCACGTGATACCATCGTTGCTATTTTCAACGAGAGTGTTGCCAGAAACCATGTTATTCGCGGCATTGGATTGCAGGCGAATACCAGCGACGGTCGATCGTGAAATGTCGCATTTTACGACCTCGCAGTTCATAGCATTGCTCAAGGTTAGACCCGTGTTGCAATCGGTGATGGTGCAATCATCGACGACCACGTTCTTGCTCGTTCCAACGCTGATTCCGGTTCCGAAATCCGTGATGTTGCATTTGATGATCCGCACATCGGTGCAGTTGGACATGTAGATGCCGCTTGTTGATTGCGCGCTACCACCAGCCATATGGCATGACGAGATGATCACGTGCAAACGCGTGTTGGTGATCATAATCCCGTGCCCGCTGGTCGCTATGACCCAGTCCATGATCCGCACCGGGTTTTCCGGCGAGCCGTCGCCAGTTCCCAACTTCAACAGCGCGGCATCGCTTGTCAAATTGATCTGTTCGCCGTAGTACATGGAGCTCGCACGCGCTGCACCGCGGCGATTGCTGCACTCGTTACGCGCGTGAGGTATGTTTAACGATCCGTTAACTCCATTCAAGCATGTTGTAGCACTGGCAATGATTATGACCACGCCAAATGTAACCGCGAGCGCGAGAGCTCGACCCGAAACCGCCCCGTTTATTTTCATAAGAATCTTCTCCTTGTTTCTCCAATCCTGGTTAACGTGATCGTGAATTTGAAATCATGTTCGAGCATTGATTTGTATCGTGATCTGGAACTGCGACCCTGGCAATGAACACCTAAATTCCTCTCGTTCCCACCTTAATACCCGCCTCGCCGGTTTTTGGATAAACATCAAGCAAGGCCGGTTATGAACCTTCGATTCGGAATACTGTGGCTTGGGAGCCCGCCGATCGAGGAGAGGCGAATTGATAGCTGATCGTGGCCAATAACGAGTCTGTGCAGTGTTTACCGTGGCAAAATGTCCCGGCATTGTTCTCATCCATGACGTCTCGATATCGTCCTCTTGCACATCGGCATACGCCATTGCGCGTAATTGGTATTGGATATAAACCATATAAGGCTTGCGCCCTTTGCATCGCTCCGTTGCCAAGACTGTCGGTTCACGGCATCGGCGAGGTGCCCTTGGGGATGAAAAAATGAGATTCCCGCCCAAGACGGGCATGCTTGGCTTCCCTGGTGATGGCCATCGCGCAGCACCGCGGCACGCATTGCACCAATCCGACTCTCCATGGTGCTCGATCGAGGCGCTCGTGTCAATATGGTGCACGCAATATGAATTATCGTAAGTATTCGGCATGATTGCAATGTTCCCAGCATTTTTTCTTGCGAGTGGAACTGATGCGGACACGGCATAGAGGCAGCAGTGCACGGCCGCCATCTCGCCCGGTTGCATCCCAGCAACCCTTAAAAATGACGAGATTCGCGATCGGGATCGCGGATAACCTGGCAGGTAGCTGGAACCGGGACTTCCACGGGGCAAGGCTTATCTTGATTCATGTCATGCAAGCAGCGAAAAACGCCGCTTTAAAAGAAAAAAGACGGGATCTTATTGCATCCGGGTGGCCGCCCGGTGCCTTCGCAAACCTTTATATGCCCGCGCCGGGAGCAACGAATCCAGCACGCGCGGGGACCGATGCAAGCCATGGGATGTCATGTGAACTATCCACTCTTCGTGATCGCAGCCACCTTTTCGGGGGTTGGCTTGCTTGCCATGTTTGCAATGCCGTACTTGGCAGGTGGCGAGCACGAGCTCTCCGACTTCTTGACCGCGGTCATGGCATCGCCGGTGCTCCTCACCATGGCGGTCGCCATCACCGGCGTGTTCGTGGTCACGGCACCCGTCCTCGCTGCCAAGGGGCTCACCTTGCTCGCCCGCTGGAGCCTCCCTCTGGCGGCATCGATCTTTTTGCTGGTATTTATTGGCGTGCTCGAACGCTTCGTGATCCTTGACCAAGTGGGACGGATCGGGGTATGGGGTCTGGAAGTATTGTTGATCGCATGCGCTGTTGGTGCCTTGATATCGAAGATCGTACATGGGACACGGAGCATCACGCAGCGCTCGTCGACGCTATCCCAAAAGAGAGAGATCGACCCTTACACGAGTGCTTTGATCGCGTTTTTCAAAGCGTGGGCAAACGCTCGATCTAAATCGGTGAAAGCAGAATCTGCCGAGCGTCCACACCCCACGAATGCACCGGCACCGATCGCGCTGGATCGAGACACCGGAAAGAGTCACGCGACCATCGGCGGTGACCTTGCCTCCGTGCCTGACCCCGTGCCAACGCTGCTTCAGCAACTGAAGGTGCCGTGCGAACTCGTCGGGGAGATCGATCCCGGGCTAGAGCGAAATAGCATCGTCGTGTCCGTGTTTTTCAAGCAGCACCGTGATGCGGAAAGCGGTGCAAGGCAGCTCGTCGCCGGCATCATCCCGGCCCTCGCCACGCTTGACCGGAATAAATTGGTCGAGCTAGCCAAGGCGAAAACGAGCTCTCTTCGAACCCCGGGATCGAACAGAGCAACACCCCTCGCGACCGTGCGCGTCTACGCCGCCGCAGAAGTCTTCAACCACGATCTCGTCATCTTCCCCGCGGGCATCGAGTCAACGAATTGGCTCGTCGTCCAGCGGCGAGACTTGCAATCGGCGACCATCGAGGTCGCCCGCATCGCCATCGGCGGCCCATCGACGCGTTCCCGCATTGGAAAGTAGATGTTTCCCGGTCTCGTCACGGGGTCCGCTGTTTCTTGGCTAGCTTCGCCCGCTTGACAAGCACCTTCGCGGCAAGCAAGCCACCCGCCAGCGCTGCACCGGCGACGGTAACAACGATGATGCCGCGGTAATCGAAGGGATGGTCGCCGGGGTCGAGGGGGTCTGTGTCGCCGGTGACTTCCGCCCCGTCCGTGTACCCGTCGCCGTCCGTGTCGGGATTCGTCGCGTTCGTGCCGTGCTGGTATTCCTCCTGATTCGCGAGGCCATCGGCGTCGGGGTCAAGGGCCGTATCGTTCACGGCGAGGTCCAGGCCTTGCGCCGCTTCCCACGCGTCGGGCATACCGTCGTCATCGGTATCGGCGGCGTGCGGGTCGCCGTGGTGCCGGTACTCCTCCACGTTACTCAAGCCATCGCCGTCTGCATCCAGCGCCGCGTCGCTAGCAACGGTCGGAGCGAAGCCCTCGACCACTTCCCAGCCATCGGGCATGCCGTCGTGGTCGCTGTCGGCGGCGCGGGCATTCGTGGTGTGCAGATACTCCGCAGAGTTGTTGAGGCCATCGCTGTCGTAGTCGAGGGCCGCGTCGTTCACGAAAATGTTCGTGTTCTGCTGCGCTTCCCAGCCGTCGGGCAGGCCATCGCCATCGGTGTCTGGATTCGTCGCGTTGGAACCGATCGTGACCACCTCGGCATAATCATCGAGCCCGTCGTTGTCCGTGTCGCTATCCCGCGGGTCGGTGCCGGCCTGGAATTCCTGGAGATTGTTCAAGCCATCGCTATCCGCATCGGTAATTGCATCGGCCGGGTCGAAATCATTGAGCCCGTGCGCGGTTTCCCACGCGTCGGGCATACCGTCGGCATCGTTGTCCATAGTGACGGACGCCCCATCGATGTTCCATTTCACCACCGCGGCTTGTGCCGTCGCCCCGATGCAGTACGTAAGCCCGCAAGCGAAAATGCTCGTGTTCGTGACCCAGATGCCCGCGGCATAATCGGCGCCGAGCGCCCCACCCCAGGTACGGTTCCATAATTGCTCGAGGGTTGTTGCATTCCATTTGATGAGCATAAATTGCTGATAACCGATACCGGGCATATTCGTGGAGATCGTGTAAACCGAGTTATCTTTCCAGAAGAGGTCGCGCTTCCCGTTCCCAAGCATTTCCATCCCGTAGGAAGTATTTTCTTCTTGAATTCCTCCATTTTTTTTCCACCTAACCAGCCAAGATCTATCCGTCATATAAGATCGCCCGAAGGTGAATAAATGTGAGCCATTGCAGCCTATCGCATCGATCTTTGTATCAGATGACGAGTCAGCATAAGTTTTATTCCAAATCTTGTTACCGTCTAAATCCCACTTGATAACTAGAGCATTCTCCTTCCCGGACGAGGAATTGTATCTGAAACCACCGGTATAAATGGCTAGTTCGTCCCCACACAAGCATTGCCCCCCATCCCTGACAGAAAATCCTGATGTATTTGCCCGGATCAGCGTGCCGTTTCCTATGTGCCATTTTGCGAGAACCAGGTCTCGATTCGTCGTGTTAGTAGCTTCTGCAGTCGATCCGCACGTGTACAGATAATTCCCGTTTCCCCAGATCGAGTACCAGAGATCGTTGTACGTGCCATTCCCCCAGATCTTCGTCCATACCAGCGTGCCATTCCCAGCATACCACTTATTCAACACCGCGTCGTAATCGGGATTCTGCGTGTACCCGCACGTGTAAACAAACGTGCCGTCGCCCCAGACCCCCGTTCCCACGGTATAATCCCCGCCGTCGTAGAACTTGGCCCAGAGCACCTCGCTGGTCGTCGCGTTCCACTTCATAAGCAGGAGGCTGCTGTCGCTCGTGTAGCTGTTCGAGCGCCCGCAAGCAAAAATCGATTCGTTGTCGCTCCAGACGGCAAAAGCCTCGTCGTATCCCGCCCCGCCCCACGTGGATACCCAGGTCGGCTCACCCGTGCTCGTCACGATGTGCCCGCGTGCCCCGTCATCCGTATCTATCGTGGTTCGTATTCCCAACACCACGCTGGCCAGCACGCACGCCATCAGCGCCAAGGCCGAGACACGTTGCCTAACGGTCATTCAGTTCGCCTCCATTGGTTCATGGTATACAATCGCCGGGTATTAAATGCTCGCCCCACTTGTGCGTATGGTGATACAACAGTGTGCCCTCATCCATACTTTATCCTACGATTATATAGGTCGAACCCTTGCGTATGAACAAGCCGTCAGTCACGAGCACTTGCAATAGCTTGTACAGTTTACCGCTGAGAATTACGGACGTGGAGTCAATATCCATCCATCGCGACCATAAGCCCCAGATAATCTAAAGGAATATTAAGCGGGACGAGCAAATGATGAACATTCCACTTTCGTGCGGTCGTTTCAACGTGAAATACACGATAGTCATCACGAGCATCGGCAGTTCCCTCGGGTTCATCATTTCCGAGGAAATGGCGCGGGATTTGGGGCTGAAGGTGGGTGATAGGGTGAAATTCACGACCACGCAGGTCATCCGTGGTGGCGTGGCGCAAAATCTCGAGATTTACATGAAGGGGAAGGTCATCAGCAGTGGCGGGAAGTTCGGCGGGTTCATCATCAGTATGAAGATTGCGAAGCAGCTGCGGATCGAACGGGGAATTGTGCTCAATATCGATATAGAACGAGAGAGATAGTCCAATCGATTCCAAGCCGTGCCGTTTTGCTTGATAGCATTGGGAAAATGGTGGATATCGTCCACGGCGATATCAATCGGGATTCGGGCTTATATCCATTACTTGTATCTTGAAACCATAATGATTACATTATTGTAAAAATAACATTAAAAGCATTATAGAATCTAGTAAAATACGTTGGAAGACTAAGGTCCTAGGGATGGAAGAACTAGAAGTTACTGTCTGGGGAATCCGGGCAGGTAGAAGGGGTGAAGCAAATAGCCTTTTCTTAGAAAAGAATTGTGTTGCACTTGGTTGGTCAAAAATAGAAGCTATGAGTTCCTTTACGACTCACCAAGTAATGAAGGAAAGGATTAAAATTGTGTATCCTGATACGAAGCAAGGAGCAATCCCGGTTTACGCAGGAATGTTTCACCGCTTCGTTTTTGAAATTAAAGAAGGGGATATAATCGTCTATCCATCAAAAGTAGACGGTCAAATCCATTTGGGAAGAATTGCAGGGCCCTATATCTACGATCCGATAAAAGATTCAAACTTTCCACATATTCGAGATGTTAAATGGATTCAAGCTGTACCTCGCACACATTTTACACAAGGTGCCTTATATGAGATTAGCGCGTGGATGAGCTTTTTCCTAATCAAAAACTATGCCGAAGAATTTATTGCAGCAATAGAAGAAAGCGTGGTTCCAACCCCTGTAACAGCCCCCGAAGATGAAACAATTGGGAGCGTAATTGAAAGTACCGAGGAGAATACACGAGATTATATTCGGAAGACGCTTATAAAAAAATTAAAAGGTCATCCATTTGAAGACTTCATTGCGCATCTTCTTGAAATGATGGGTTATCGAACGCGAATTTCGCATTTAGGACCAGATGGGGGTACTGATATCAAAGCCTATAGGGATGAACTAGGTTTTGAAACACCTATCAAAGTCCAAGTTAAAAGTATTGATGCAAATATAGGCCGTGGGGATGTTTCTGCTTTTTCTGGAAGTGTAGCGCAAGAAGAGAATGGCTTATTTATAACTCTTAGCGATTTTTCTTCACAAGCGCGTGATTTCGCAAATGGGAAACCTAAGCTTCGCTTAATTGATGGTGATGAACTTATTGATTTAATCTTACGATATTACGATCAATTAGATCCTTATTACAAAGGAATTTTACCATTAAAGCAAATTTGGATACCATCTAGTCAAGAAGACGAGGAGGAATAGTAAAAATAGAAAGCCTTGTGCTATCATCAACAAAATATTTATAAATTTCAAACAAGTGTATAATCGGATTTACACCAAATGTGAGGCGGTAGTATTACACCATTATTTGAAAAAAGGTCCGATGATTTTCTTCTAAATCAAATACATCCAGACCCGAAGAACCTTCTCGCTATGAAATGCAAACAAATTAATGAGATTAAAGATAATTGCATTTATATTATTGATACAAATTGTTTATTACTGCCTTATGGTGTCTCATCGAAAAATCTAGAAATTTTATTAAGTGTATATAAAAAGATCATAAGTGAGAACCGATTATTAATTCCTGCTCATGTTATCAGGGAATTTATTAAAAATAGACCTAAAAAGATTCAAGAATTTCATGATTCTTTAACTAAAATGAAAAGTATCAATTTTCAAAAGACCCTGGAGGAAAATCCTCTTCTAAAATCAATGTCTGCATACCCGAAAATAATAGAAGCAGAAAAAGCACTACGTGAAGCGATAAAAGGATATCAAAATTCGATCGAAGCCCTATTAAAATCTGTAGAAGAATGGATTTGGAATGATCCAATAAGTGAAGGCTATGCTAGTACAATTAAGTTAGAATCCATTTATAATGTAGAGATAGACCTAGAAGAGATTAAAAATGAGTTAAAATGGAGAAACAGCCATAAGATACCACCGGGTTTCGATGACGCTAGTAAAGATGAAAATGCAGAAGGAGATTTACTTCTATGGTACTATATTTTACATATTGGTATTAACAAAAAGAAGGATGTAATATTTGTTACAAATGAGACTAAGAAAGATTGGTGGTTCCAAAGTAATAAGGTATTAATTTCTCCTTGCTTCGAATTAATGGAGGAATTCTTTAGAAAAACAGAAGGAAAAACATTTCAAATGATGAAGTTTGCAGATTTTCTAGAGTTAAATGGTGTAGAAGAGAAGGTAATCACGGCGGTAAAAGAAGCGCAGTTAACACTAGAAGCACCCGAAGAAACAACAGGGCAACGAATTCCGATTACCGAGGAGAATATACTAAAGCAGATACCAGAACGTCTGGGGGTAAGGATGTCGTATATCATCAAGAAATTGAATATCAAAGAGATCACTGATGCTCGAATCGTGGAACTAAAATTAAAGAAATTATTGGAACAGGGTATAGTTATACGCAATACTTTGGATGGAAAAAGTTTTTATAAAAAAGCACTCAAAAACACACTAGATGATTTGAAGTAAAAACAGATGCAACTTCAAGGAAGA
>JAUQYW010000765.1 GCA_030587525.1 Candidatus Sigynarchaeota archaeon
CCTCGTCGTCGAGAGACGACTCACGTATTGGCCATCAGAACCTGAGCTGGTAGGTTTATCAGGTGCCCAGGCCAGCATCCTGTGTACTTTATGGGACAAGACGAGCAGCCGTCTCATTTCACGCATCGTCTTCGATGTCACATGCGGGGTCGTCGAAACCTGGGAAGGATCGCAAGCTGAGTTCATCACGCTCACATTATTGAATACAAATTTTCCGATTTCTCGCAACCGGTTCGTATTTCTTGCGAGTGAGGCGATTTTGGCCGTGGTGTTGTGCATGGTCATCATCTTTATCTTGAAGTTTTCAAAGAAAGCGGTATCGCTGCAACCGAAGCAGCGAGAAGAGATCGTGACCTTGTATATTGCCGGGGCAGCGGCTATGGTTCTTGAAGCCATCGATATCTGGTTTTACTTGTACCCGGGCAAGGCCGGTATGCTCTTGATCCATATTGCATTCACTGTCGCGGCGGGCATCATTTGCTGGCGCCACAAGTATGGGTACCGATGGTTATTGCCGTCCATCCTCGAAATTGCATTCGTTTTTTCATTGAGCGGGTTTACCGGCGATCCATACGTGCCGTCCCTCACGGCGTTCATGGGTTCCACGATCACGTGGCTCTGCCTTTTATGGGCAAGTGGAATCACCAAGCACGTGGATGATGACGAGCGTGGCATCAAGAAATGGTTCGCGCGGTTGATGTGAATCTACTCTCTTATCTCTTTTATTCGATAAACACAACATTCGATTCAAGGTTGATTTCTCATGTCAAGCGATGATCTAGGTCAATTTTTCGGCATGTTCCCGCCGGCGTCTTTCGCGAATGGAAAGTGCCATCTCATCGGCGCGTTTGCCAATGTTGGCATGATCGAAACGTCTGATGGCCTGGTGCTCTTCGATGCAAGTCACGAGAAATTCGGCGAGAAAGTGTTCAATGAAATCCGTGCGATATCAAAAAAGCCCGTGAAGCACCTCGTGCTCAGTCACGGCCACTTCGATCATTGTTTTGGGTTCGACCCGTTCATCAAGGAAATCGAAGAGAAGCACTGGGATCCCCCGGAAATCATCGCGCACTGGAATGTACCCGCGCGCTTTGAAAAGTATCGGATGCTGGATAAATATCACGAATGGATCAACGCTATGCAATTCTCCGCCGTGATCTTTAACCCCAAATCAACCGTCGTTTCCGCAAAAAACGCCCCGAAACCAACACGGTTGATTCGCGATGGCGAGCCGTATTCGTTCTCTTCGGGCGAATTCACCTTCGTGCTCCATCCCGGCTGGGGCGAGACCGACGATCACCTGTGGATGCATGTCCCGGAGGCGAAAGCTATCTTCGCCGGTGATTTTTTCTTGTCGAGTTTTCCTAACCTCGGCAATCCATTCAAGGTGCAGCGGTATCCAAAGCATTGGGCTATTGTGCTAAGGCAGATGATGGAAAAGGAGCCCGAATTCCTGATCCCTGGCCATGGCAAGCTGATCGCCGGAACCCGTGCCGTGCAAGAAGCTCTCTCCATTACGGCCGATGCCCTCGACTTCGTGCACGACGGGGTCGTCAAGAGGCTCAACGAGGGAAAATGGTTCGAAACCATCTATCACGAGGTGCTGGCAGAGTATCCCGAGCGATTCAAGAAAAGCCCGTGGTTAAGGCCGATTTATGGCTGCGTCGAATACGCGATCCATTGCACGTACCGGCTCTATCATGGCTGGTACGATTCCGGCAACCCGACCGACTTGTATCCATCCCGGAGTGAAGAGGTTTCCCGGGAGATCGTTGCATTGCTCGGAGATGGCGGGGCCGAGAAGCTGCTGTCAAGGGCGATGGCACTGGCTGAAGAGGGGAATTTCCAACTCGCTATGCACCTCGTGGATCAACTCATCTACGGCCTTGACCAAGACGATGCAAAAAATAACGATGTTCGTGAACGAGCCATTGATTTGAAAATAAGGGTCGTCAGGAAACGGGCGGTGAATGAACCCTCCATGATCAGCCGGAACATCTACGCGAACTACGTCAAGAACCTTACATCGAGCCTTCGCAATGGCAAAAAATGATTTCCCGTCAGCATGCAAAAAACCGCTTGGTTGATTATCCCTTCTTCTTTCCCTCAGCTATCATTCCATAGTTTGCGATACCGATCGAAATAGCTTGCTGGTGAACGAGCATGGCCGTATTCTCGCGGGAAGCAGTCACGATCATGATCCAATGTGGTCAAGGCTTGGAGCCTTGTTGCTTGCACGAGCTAAATACCAAGTTTCCCGGCATCCACGTCGAGCAAAATCCATTCGGGTTGAAAGGATATGTCTCTGTAAAAATCGACAACACGCCAGCGTTGCTTGCAAGAGGCGTGAAAATCGTGAATACGCTGCGCTGCTTCGAGAAGATGCATATTCTTATGCAGGCCCGGGAGGTTCCGTGGGAAATGATACCCCGAAAAGATAGGGTCGAGCAAAAGATCGCGGATTTTTTCGACGACGCCCTTTCCATCATGCCAAAAACCGGATTCCTTCGGATCTATGGGAACTTAGCCGGTGTCGCGCAAACCCCCATCAAGGAAATCGAGATCACGGTGCCTGTACCGGGATTTCTTAAAGCATACGGGTTTAACCAGGCCCAGATCCAGGCGATAGGGAAGAAAAAGGCCCGCGATCACGGCATCAGCCTGGTCCTCAAGAAGAAAGGCATTCCTCTCCTTTACGTGAAGATCCAGCCACAGTCCATTATCGGGTTGATGTTGTTAGAACGTCCCCCTGGCAATTTTCGACTGCGCCACGTCCATCCGACGAGCTTGTTTCCAAATTACGCCTTTGCCTTGATCCAGGAATCGTTCGTGGCGTATTGGGAGGCAAACCCTGCCCGTCCAGGAACCACGATCAACATCGTCGACCCGTTTAGCGGTGCAGGCACGATACCGCTGATGGCTTGGCAAGAGCGGGAATATCTTGCGAGAATACTGGGCACAGAAACGGACTCGTTGGCGTTCACTGGCTTCGAGAAGGATCCGGATTTTTTTTCCAAGGTGCGAGCAAACAGCGAGGAATTAACCACGGATCCTTCGTTCACCTTAATGAACAAGGATTTTCTCGAAAGTGGCCCTGGATTCCACGCGGACATGTTTATCACGCAACCACCATATGGATTATCGATAAACATAGAAAAAGATCAATTATATTCGCTATACAAGACCCTTTTTTCGTGGAGCGATACGAACGGCAACCATGGTGCCATTCTTGGGATCATCTCGCCTCATACGAAGTGGATCAGCGAGATATCGAAAAACACGCGGTGGCACCTGGTGAAATCGATCCCCGTAAAAGAACATTCGGTCGATTGCACCATGGACATCTTCAAGCTGGTGTTCTAGGACCGGTGCTTTGTTTCCCATTCCCTCAGTAATTTAACGACGGCGTCGTGGGCGTTCTGCTGTGCATAGGAAAGGGCCGTCATCCCCTCGTCCTTTCCCGGAGCTGTGATTTCAACCGCCGGATCAGCGCCTTGCTCGAGCAGCATCTCGACGATGTCGAGGTGGCCCCCGGCGGCAGCAAAAAGGATGGCAGTTCCAGAAACCAATGTTTTCAAGTTGACGTCGGCACCGCGATTAAGCAATGTCTTGACGACGTCGGAATGGCCATCAACACATGCCTCCATGAGCGGTGTCCACCCTGAATCATTGGTCTTGTTCACGTCCGCGTCGTGGTCCAGTAATAGCTGCACCACGCCATCGTGACCTCGGACGGAAGCCCATAACAGCGGGGTCATTCCACGATCATCAACGGCATCTGGATTCGCCTTGGCTTCGATGGCATCTGCGCAACCTTCCACGTTCCCGTCATTCGCCGCGACGACGAGGCGTGCATCGGCACCACCTTCATCCGTAGGCTTTGGCCCGGTATGCTTGATGTGATATTTCTCAAGCAGCTCGACGATCTCGGGCTTCCCTGTCGCGGACATGTTCGCCACAAGCACGACGTCGTTCAACAATCGTTCGGGGATGTTGTCCATCTTGCTCAGCAAGTAGGTCACCACCGCGATCTGCCCGTCGCGCGCAGCAAGATGCAAGGCTGTCATATCCGCGCCATCTTTATCAAAGGTGTCAGCACCCCGGTCCACCAGGTATTGCACGATATCGAGGAATCCCTTGCTTGCTGCAACATGGAGCGGCGCTTCGCCCAACTTATTTTTTACACCGAGATCCGCGCCATTTTGCACGGATTTTTTAACGGTTTGCAAGTCCCCCTCTTCTACAGCTCGCAGCAATTCCTTGTTTACCGCGTCCATCATTCTCCAACTCTGGAATTTTCTGCCTTTTCTTGCTTTGTGGAACGAATTAACAAGAATAATAGATTCTGGGTTACTTGACGCTAGAGGCTCAAATATCGATTGAATTCCCAATCGAATATCTGAATCGAATAGATCTTCCACTCGGCAATCTTGATCCGGAAAAAGTTTTCGAACCCGAGCTCGCCAAACAAATCTTTCATCTCCGGGCAATGCTTGAACTCGTGGAGGGCCTCGGCGAGATTCCCTGGCAAGCTCGGAATTCCGAGATCCTTGCGTTTTTCATCGGAGAGCTCGTAAAGGTTGAGATCTGTTGGTGGAGGTGGATTCCACTTATTCTTGATGCCGAGATAGGCCGTATAGGCGAGAGTGGCGATCTGCAAGTAAGGATTTCCCGCGGGATCCGGGCAGCGAGTCTCGAACCTTGCGGCTTTGGGATTGCCCCGGAAGTCAGGCACACGTATCATGGGCGAACGGTTCGTGAGGCCCCACGCGATGTAAACCGGGGCCTCGAATCCAGGCACGAGGCGCTTGTACGAGTTCGGCCAAGATGCGAGGACGGCGCTCATGGCGCGCCCGAGCGTCAGCTGCCCGGCAATTGCATGCAGGGCAATATCGGAGAGATATCCGTTATCCGGGTTTTCACCATAAAAAACATCCTCCCCCTTTTCATTTGCGAAACTCTGATGAACGTGCATCCCGCTGCCGTTGATGCCGAAATACGGCTTTGGCATGAACGTGACCTGATACCCGTTAAACGCCGCAACAGATTTGACGACGTTTTTCAGCGTGACCGTCCAATCCGCCATCTTCAAGCCATCCGTGTATTGCACGTCGATCTCGTGCTGGCCTCTGCTCACCTCATGGTGCACCTTTTCCACGGGTATGTTGAACTTTTCTAAACTCAACACCATTTCACGGCGAAGCGTTTCGGCCTCGTCACCCGGCGTGAGATCGAAATACCCCTCAAGGTCCATAGGATTCGGAATAGCCTCGTCTTTTCCCTGCTTGAGCAAGAAAAATTCCATTTCGGGCGCGCAGTTAAACGTGTATCCGAGGTCGTCCTTGATGGTTTTCAAGGTTTTTTTCAAGATGTATCGGGAATCTCCCTCGTAAGGCGTGTTGTCTTTTTTGAACACATCGCAGATTATCCTGCACGTCCCTCCATCTTGATCGGTTTCGCGCCACGGGATGAGAGCATATGTTCCCGGGTCTGGAACTGCAACCATATCCGATTCCTCGATGGCATGATAACCCGTGACCGAGGAGCCATCGAAGTTGATACCGTGTTCGAATGCAGATTCGATCAGTTTCGATTGGATGGCGAAACTCTTCATTCGACCGTTGATGTCGGTAAATTGCAGGCGGACGAACTTGATGTTTTTGTCTTGTATGTCCTGGAGGACCTGGGTAACCAATTCCTTGTTATTTACCACCATCGTTCTCGCATCCTAAACTCATACCTTAAGCTTTCCTTGGAGTTGATCTTTTTAAAACTGGTGTTTAATTCCTTAGCAAATCCTAAAAAACGCGTTGGCCCCCGGAAATGGTACGTTTTCGAGGCTTGCACTTGACACTATGAAAATGCAGACATATTTTGAACAATATTGCCAGGAATACTTGTATCATAGGTAATTTGTATTGACATAGAATAAAAAAAGGATTAAGAAAAAAAATGAATAGGTTGCTGGTTCGTTGGATTGAGATACTTGGAGATACTCATTCTGGTAGCTTCAAGTCTAAATCCCCTGGCGGTGCATCGGGCTTCTCTTTCCCTTGATCACCGGCACTTTCCTTG
>JAUQYW010000646.1 GCA_030587525.1 Candidatus Sigynarchaeota archaeon
CACGCCAGCCATGTTACATAACGTGTTTCCTGATTGCACCGTTCAAATCATGCGCCATGCACAAGCTAAGATGTGGAAACTCTATCATGACTTGCCGGCTGCGACGGTGGAGGCAATCACGCAGCGCGGTCCCGAGAAACCGAGCGTGACTCAAGTCGTTGCAGCAAAGGTCCTCTCGCCCGTGTTCCAGCAATTCATTGCCGGGAATGGCGCGCCTGGCCGCGTCTGCGCGGCGTGCAGGGAAAGCGACGTGCATCCCGAGATGGTCGTGCCAGTCGCGACTCCTCCCGCTCCAATCGCTCCCGAAATTCCCGTGGTGAATGCGGTTGCTGAGATCGGTTCGACCAAGACTTGTCTGCCTTTTTACGGGGTTAAAAAAGAACTGGCGGAACTTAGACTCGAAGCAAAGGACGAACTCGGTATAGTCGATAGCTTGCCACGAGCAGGTCCCACAAATGAAGATTCGATAGGAAAGCCCCGCGATGCCGCTCCGGCGCCCAAGGAAGCGAAGAGACTTCACGCCATCGCCCGCCTCGGAACCCGGTTGCAATTCTTTACGCTCGCGATGCTCGCCATCATCGGGGTCACCAACTTGATGCGTTCCATGGATACCGAGCGATTAGATGTTGGAGGCAGATGGGGAATATTCGTTAGCATTATCGCGGCTGCCTTCATCTTGATCTTCATTTTTTCGGGCATCAATGCCGTGTATCGACGATGCATCGCAAGGCGTGCCAAGATCATGACGACATTTCATCGAGGAACCCGCGCGGTGCCCAAGAAACAGAGCGCAGCAAATATTGACGAAAAACCGAAGGAGAAGAAACCGAAAGAGAAATTCGTCGATAAAAAAGTAGCGAAGAAACTAAAATCTATAGCAAAGTATCCAGTGCTCTCGGAGCAGCAAGCCATGCTGAAAAAAGGAAACACGTTTCGATACAACATCTGGAACTTGCGATGGTTTCATGAACGCGCCCAGAAAACAAAAGCCGGTCTCAGCTTGTCTCATATTTCTACCAAGACG
>JAUQYW010000647.1 GCA_030587525.1 Candidatus Sigynarchaeota archaeon
CGTCTTGGTAGAAATATGAGACAAGCTGAGACCGGCTTTTGTTTTCTGGGCGCGTTCATGAAACCATCGCAAGTTCCAGATGTTGTATCGAAACGTGTTTCCTTTTTTCAGCATGGCTTGCTGCTCCGAGAGCACTGGATACTTTGCTATAGATTTTAGTTTCTTCGCTACTTTTTTATCGACGAATTTCTCTTTCGGTTTCTTCTCCTTCGGTTTTTCGTCAATATTTGCTGCGCTCTGTTTCTTGGGCACCGCACGGGTTCCTCGATGAAATGTCGTTATGATCTTGGCACGCCCTGCGATGCATCGTCGATACACGGCATTGATGCCCGAAAATATGAAGATCAAGATGAAGGCAGCCGTGATAATGCTAGCGAATATTCCCCATCTGCCTCCAACATCTAATCGCTCGGTATCCATGGAACGCATCAAGTTGGTGACCCCGATGATGGCGAGCATCGCGAGCGTGAAGAATTGCAACCGGGTTCCGAGGCGGGCGATGGCGTGAAGTCTCTTCGTTTCCTTGGGCGCCGGAGCGACATCGCGGGGCTTTCCTATCGAATCTTCATTGGTGGGACCTGCTCGTGGCAAGCTATCGACTATACCAAGGTCGTCCTTTGCTTCGAGTCTAAGTTCCGCCAGTTCTTTTTTATCCCCGAAAAAATGCAAACAAGTCTTGGTCGAAACGATCTCAGCAACCGCATTCACCACTGGAATTTCAGGAGCGATTGGAGCGGGAGGAGTCGCGACTGGCGCGACCATCTCGGGTTGCACGTCGCTTTCCCTGCACGCCGCGCAGACGCGACCAGGCGCGCCATTCCCGGCAATGAATTGCTGGAACACGGGCGAGAGGACCTTTGCTGCAACGACTTGAGTCACGCTCGGTTTCTCGGGACCGCGCTGCGTGATTGCCTCCACCGTCGCAGCCGGCAAGTCATGATAGAGTTTCCACATCTTAGCTTGTGCATGGCGCATGATTTGAACGGTGCAATCAGGAAACACATTATGTAACATGGCTGGCGTGCCGGGGGATTGTGCACCAATGCTCGGCAAGAACGAGTCGCTTATTATCCGCGTCCCAGTAGGCCACGCATACGATTGGCCCCGGACTAACCGGTCGTCGATCCAGATGTCAAGTGGTCCAATTGCAGTTGCAAGTGCACTCTTGAAGGTGGTGAGCACGGTTTCGTGATCGATAGGAGCGTGGGCGAGCGTGATTGCCACGTGGAGTGGTTCCACGTCGCACGAGCA
>JAUQYW010000651.1 GCA_030587525.1 Candidatus Sigynarchaeota archaeon
ATCCGCATGGACTGGGGCGCGTCGCGGCAAGATGAGAACCCCGCAAAGGATATCGAGATGTTCAAGGAGGTCAAGTCGGTTCTCGACAAGAATTATCCCCTCAGCTTCGATGCCAACAACGGGTATTCCGTGCCGACCGCCATCTCGCAAGGCCGGAAACTCGAGGCCATCGGTATTTACCATTACGAGGAACCGGTTGCACAGTATGATTACCGTGGCTTGAAGCAAGTGTGCGACGCGCTCGACGTGCCCGTCTCGGCGGGCGAGCACGAGTACACGCGGTGGCAGTTTCACGAGTTGATCACGCAAGGCGGGGTCGACATCATCCAGCCCGACGTCGTGAAATGCGGAGGGATATCGGAGCTGCGGAAGATCGTCGTCCTGGCCGGTGTGTTTAACAAGATGATCGTACCGCACCAGACCCAGCCGACGATCGGCCACCTCGCCAGCATGCACGTGTGCGCCGCCATTCAGAACTGCACGCGGCCTCACGAGTACACGGGACGCCGGCCCGACTTGGAAGCGTTCTTCACGGGGATGCCGGTCATGAAGGACGGGTACATGGCCGTGCCGCAAAAGCCAGGCCTCGGCATCGAGATCAACGAGGACGCATTCAAGGAAGCAGAATCTGGCTGAAAATCAAGGAATCAAGGAAAATCAAGGAAATATATCACGATCTCTTTCTTTAAATTTAAAAAATAAAAGGAAATTCACGCGATGGCCAATTGCAAATAACGGATCATATCCATCGCGTTTCCGTTGAATACTTTGTCCCGGATGTGGTCGCCATCCTCCAGCCAATAGCTGTCCGGGTTCAACGCCGCGAACGCGTCCTGCGCGTCGCCCAGCGTGCCGCTCAGCGTGCGGTTCGACGCGATGTACGTGATGTACTCGGGAATCGTGTGCGACGCGAGGTAGCAATACGAGGCGTTCATTTTTTCAAGATTCATGGACGTGTACCAGTCATACCCTTCCCGCTCGGGCGCATAGCCGTATTCCGGCGTCCTGTAGGGGCCGCCATACGAGAGGCCGAAGATCGGCGTGTTCGTCTGCAGCTCGTACAGGCGCGACCAGCCATCCTTTTCCACGTCGTCCTCCGTGTAGTTGACGCGGGAATTGTCCAGCCATTCGATTGCCAGGGGAATCGATGCCAAGTAACTCTTGTTGTGGGTGAACACGCAGATGCTCGTGAGGATTCGGATGGCGCTCCCGGTCCCGTCGGTCGAGGAGAACGATGGCGGTTCGAAGTTCCGACCCCAGCAAGGCATCCCCGTTCGTTCGTCGTATTGCTGCGCCCAGCCGTGCTGCGTTGGCGAGCCGCCGTTCCCTTGCACGCGGATGAGGAACTGGCCAGCCCGCTCGATCATGGGTAGCAGCGTGGCATTTTTCCCCGGGAACACGGTACAAGCCTTGATCAGCAAGTTGACCGTGTCCTCCATCGCCCCGTCGTTGAGCGTGATACGCGACTCATACATATACAAGGGATATTCTGAACACTGAGGCCAGCCACCGCTGGCCTTTTCCGTGTCGACCAGGCATTGGAGGCCATTATCAATGGCGGTCATGTACCTTTGCCGCTCGGTCGCGTTGAACAGGCCCTTGGACTCCGCAAGGTTGTAGAAATCGATCAAGTACTCCATGCAGCCTTGCATGACGTTATCATCGAGCACGTTCGCCCGGTTGGGGTTGCGCGGGTGTGGCTGGTAACCCGCCCCGTTTTCGCCGTGGCGCCGGCCGTCGTAAAAGAACCCGCCATTGACCTCATCTTGCACCGCCACGAGTGCGTCGGCCACCTTCTTCGCCACGTCGAGGTAATCCGAGTTGTTTTCCAGCTTGTACATTTCAAGATAGACCTGGCCAACTAGCGGCGTCCCGCTCTGGAGCGAGAACTCGTCGTTGAACAAGGGACAGCCATCGCCGCGGTCGCTGTACTGGATCCCATCCAAATAGCACCCGATCGGAAACCCGCCGGCACGCTGGAGCCGAGTCATATTCCATAACGCACGCTCGAGGCCGTCGAGAATCGTCTGATTGACGTCAAGGTCTGAGTCCAGCAGCGTGTTGGCATGCACGGGAAAGTGATTGCCCGATGGCAAGTCATAGGCGGGATCGGAGAAGTACCCGCCCTGGCGATTGCACGTGTCCGGCTCGGTAGCGGTGAAAACGCCCGCGGCGATGCCAACAATTGCGAGCATGGCCAGGATCGCCACCGCGCTGGTCTTTGCGAGGATGCTCGCTTGGGCGGGCTTACCACGATCACCCTTTAGCGTTCCCCTGGAGAACAGTGACCGTCCCTTAGACGCCGAAAAGGTTTCAGCAGCGAGGATCCCGTTCGCCGCGAAACCGCTAGCAAACAATGTAAGGAAGAGGGCGAACAAGATCGGATCCCCGACGAGCCAATCGAACAAGATCTCGTTCCACCAAGCCACGAACGACAAGATGAAGCAAGGTATCGCTGCGATGACGCAGCCCGCGTGGATGATTGCCCGCGTGGTTGCAGCTCGCTTGTTGTCCAGCATTCCCGGGCTTTTTATCCCTTGAACGAGCACGGTCACTGCGAGCGGCGTGATCAGCAAGAAGACGCCGGCAATCGTCGGCGGGATGAAGGGCACCAGCATAAAATCGTATCGATACATTATCGATAATGCAATCATCGCTACGAGCAGCGAGAGGCCAAGCGTGATCAGCAACACTTGCTTGAACGCATTTGATGGTTTCATGAGCTGGTAGTTGCTTGCCGAGCATAAAACGATATTAACCCGGATCCTTGATTGTACCGAGGCAGTCGCTGACTGCCATGTTCCTGATCATTTTTAGCGTGGTTGTCACGCTTTCAATGAATCGTGATAGGCGGCATATATCTCCCGAAACGCGGCTTGCGATTTCTCGGAGATGGAGCGCTTAATTCCCTTCACCAGCACGTCGATGCATTCCTGCTTCCACATCGCGCCTTTTTCGGCGGATGCATTGGTTCTCGGGTCCAGGCCGTGCACGCCGCATTGCTTTGCAAAGACTGCCGGCTCCAAATCCGCGGGCAAGGCATCCATGTCAATCCACTGGGGAAACAAGGATAGACCGAGCGAAGTTTCGAGAGTCGCGGCGTGATCCCCCGGTTGTTTAAATCGTGAGAGGAAATAGTGCTCGGGGCCAGCGAACATGCAAAGATCAGCATGTTTCTTCATCATCTTCATCGAGAGAGTCTCCAGGAAATTGACTTGCAAGCTTGGATAATGGCCAACGAAGACCACGATGACCCTGAACCCAGATTCATACAATTGCTCGAAGAACGTGGTCATCTGTCCTTGCAGCGGTTTTACCTTGTGCTTGTAGGTGTAAGGAAAGTTCATGACATGGTAAGCCCCGTAGAACATCGTTGGAAAGAGAACACCATCATTCAACGTCTCGCCGACTTTCCTCAGGATGGCTTCAGCCTTAACGCCATCGAACCCGAGCGGCATATGAGGACCGTGCCATTCGAGCGAGCCAACAGGCACGAGCGCCACTGGAAACGCCCGGATGGCAACTTCGAGCTGGCTGGGCCTGCTATGGATGTATTCAATTAGCATGAGCAATCCTTTTTTACGATAATTTGTATTTCTTGTGTTTAATCTGTCTGAAAAATACAATTAATAACCTTGTATGCAATGTCTTTAAAGATGATAGCAAGAGCCAAGCCGAGCATCGTACAATATCTCTTGCTCGCTTTCGTATTCTCGTTCTTCATCGTGTCGTGGTCATTGATTCAAGTTCTTTTTTACGATGCAAGCGTCATGTTCTTCTATTTTATGCTCGTTGGATCGTTTTTCATAGGCTTACTGGATCATGGCTTGATCAGCAAGAAAAATCCTTGCAACATCCATAAAATGATCGGATGGCACCTCGTCGCGCTCTGCGTGTTGTCAATTGCGTTGGCGTGGACGTTTAACCGTCCAACTATCCCGTTATTCAAGAGCACGCATCCCCCCGAGGTCGATGCCACGAGTTTCTTGCTTGAAACCTTGGAGATTTCATTGTTTTTCGTGTTCTTGAATGCGTTGGCATTTATCCTCGTGGTTTTGATATTTCAAGGAAGATTTTTGGATATGAAGGCCCATGAACATGCATCATTTCAATTGTTGGTTCTCTCTCTCTTGACGTGCGCATTCTGTTCAGTAACATATTACATGCTCGTCAATCTCGACCTCGCGTCGATCTTCCTCCTGGGAACCGGCCTGCAATCCGTGATCTTGCTGTTGATCGGTCGAGACTTGCAGCGAGATGATGCAACCGGCCGTGATTGGCCTCGTCCTGATCTCGACACAGTCCAATCGATCTCACCAAAGTCCAGCTCGTTTTTTCCAAACGGCTTGTTTGCCGTGCTGGATGCATCTATCTGCATCGCGCTTGCACTTATCTTGCCGACCTTCTTGAACGCGACCATCATCGACGTGGCAACGCTGGGCACGACCTTTCTCCTGGCAGTTCCATTCCTCGCCGTAGCCTCGATCTTGCTAAAAAAAATTGCGGATATAAGGATCTCGGGCATCTTTTCGATTGCGAATGGCTTGCTCGTTATCTACCTGGGCTTCAATCATGCGCTGAATCACGAGCTCACGCTCATCCTCTGCGGTTTCATCCTTGGAAATAGCCTGGCACGCTTGTTTTTGGTTCCTTCGTTGTTTGGTGACGAAAAAAATGATGCACGGGGCGTTAAATCCGTCATCTCGTCGCTGGCCTTCTTGATCATCACGGGTAGCCTGCTCGACTTGAACAGCTCGAGATTCTTCACGGCAAACCGGTACATCATCCCGCCAGCAGGTATCATCATCGGCATTGCGCTGTGCGTGATCGGATGCCTCTTGTTCATCAAATTTCCCTTGAGAGGGTATAAAAATGGTGAAAAACACGAGCGTGCTGCATAAAAAAGTTACTGGTGTCGTGATCGTGATCACGATTTGCGCGTGCTACATCCTACCGCTGAACCTCATCCGTTTTCCCATGACCACGACGTGTTCCTATCCAGGCTTGAATAATCCCCCATACCAACGAACGGCTGCGATTGACCCGAGCTTTTTCGGCATTAACTTGGCCTATCAACCAGATATGAATGAAACGGATCTAGTTGGCGCGAATATGTCACGCTTTTTTTGCTTTTGGTGGTGCATGCTGGAGCCAGCAAATAACTCGTGGAATTTCACGATTGCTGATGCTTACGTGGCAGAAGCAGTCACGAGGAACCTCACGATCTTTGGCTTGTTGATTTGTGCTCCTTCCTGGATAACCCCAAACACGGAAATCACGAATCAAACGCTGCCAGCCTGGTTAAATTACGTGAATCTCACGGTCAGGCGGTACATGAGCCACGTCAAGGCATGGGAGATTTGGAATGAGCCGGACCAGCAAATATACTGGTCGGGAACGTTCGAGCAATTCTGTTACGTGCAAAAAATGACTGCTTCGTTGATCAAGGGCATCGACTCCTCGTTGACCGTGATCAGCGCCGCCGCGGCATTCAACGATCCAGGTTACCTCGACCAGATGGTCTCGTACACCGGGGCGACGGATTTCAACCGGCTATTTGATGCCGTCGGCGTGCACATGTATTACCGGCGAGATATCGAGCATATCAAGACGACATTGAACCAGATCGAAACGATGTTGTACGTGCAACACGCCTTCAACGGCAGCTTGTGGATAACGGAAATCGGTTACCCGACGATCGGCCCCTACAGCGACATGCAAGCGTATGTTAAGGACTTGCACGAGCAAGCCGACGAGCTTATCAAGACCTTCGCCATTACCGCCGCGGACCCCCACGTGGAAACGACAGATTGGTTCTACTTGTGGGATCCTGAAGGGTTGGGCACGGATTGGCAAACGTGGCCCAATTTTGGCCTCTTCATCGGCTCCGATCACCTGATGAATCCTTCCGGCTTCGCATACAAGCTCATGAGCTCCAAGCTCTCTGGCGGACATTGTTTTCCCGAGGGCATGACCGTTACATCCATCGGCACGATCATTTCCAGCCAAAACTGTTACTTTTATTGCATTCAAACTGCCACCAACGAGACATTCTTGATCTTGTGGAACAATTTTGCATTGTATAACATCGAGCTATCGATCAACCAGCACGACGTGAGCGCGTTTTTCCAATATTCCTTGTACGACAGCACGATCTTGCCGATAAATTACTCGCGGACCAGTGATGGAATTATGTTCAAGACAGCGATTGATAATAGTCCATGTGTTTTCGGCATCCGAACCGTTTCGGGCAACTTTACCCGCGTTTCCATCATGATCTCGCCAACGGTAGAGCAAATGCTTGGATGGGACGTTCTCCCGTTGGTTGGTTTCCTTGCCATTGCTTATTTTATGACCACAAACCGGTCAAGAAACAAAAAGCCGGTCGTTGGTTCCAGCTCTTGTCCTTGAATAACAACACGACTGCCTCCTGGCGTGGAAATATGCACCTTCTCCCAAGAGCTCTTTATTCGCGAGTGCACAAGCCGCGGCCAGCATGATGAATGGCGCTGGTTTCTGGACGGATGGAGCCCGCATCGATGACACGAGTTTCTCGAATAATGCCATGGCCTTGCTACGCTACTTCCAGCGAGTCGTGGTATGACGTTTCAATTCATATCATTCTTCATTTTTACTTGTCTCCCTTGATATCGAGGCACTACATGCTCTATATAGATCGTGTAGTTGTCTATAGAGAATGTCGATAAGATATATCAACGTATAGAAAACACCCATTCTCGAGTCCAATGGCAGTCATAATATCGACACTGGTTGGCAAGAGATTGAAACATATGTTTTCCATACGTTACTCTCTTCTCCCGAATCTCGCAAAGATATTGTCAAGACAAGCGAAAAAACGATCGATGATGGTCACGCGAAAAATCTTTTCGGGGTGCTTATTGATTCTCGCACTATCCTTACTCGTTACCGCGTTTTGTATGCCGGTTAATCATTCCACGTCGATGAGCTCGGGCGCTATCCCTCCCTCTAGCGGTACTCTGAGTATGACTTATACCGGTTCGCTTGTCGACTCGTTATGGGCAAGTACAGGTCATGGGGTGAAGGGTTATTACACGCTCAGCGGCAACTCGTGCAGCATCGAGATGAATGTTTACGTATTCAGCAGTCAAGCATATTCACGCTATAATTCAGGCCAAAACGTGACCCCCTATCGCACGTTCCGGTTGTATCCTTCCCGCCGGTGGAGTTTCATTGCGCCGGACTATGATACATGGTATATTCTATACAAATCTGCAACTATATTCCAAGGCAGCATTATCCTGAATACTTACTTTGAGGTCGACAACCAGGCACCTGTAATCACCACGAACCTGCAAAACTACATGCTCATCAATTCATCGTTCACTATCCAAGCAAACGCTACTGACCTCTTCCATGTCGCATACCTCGGGATCGAGATCAACGGCGAGACCAAGGCAGAGGTGTTCAATGCCAGCACGATCTCGTACGCCTGGACCCCCGATCCCCAGTTCCAGCAGATAAATACCGTGGAAATCACATCCTGGGATCAATCCGGTCATTCTAGCATATACACCAATTACATAGTCGGTGGGGACAGTTCCTGCCCCGTGGTTACATGGAATCATCCTTCAGGTACTGTTTCTGGATCATCCGTTTATCTTTATGTCTCCTTTTCGGATAACGTGATGCTCAAGCGCTCTATGGTCTTGGTAAATGGGAGCCAGTTTTATTATCGGGAGTATTCCTCCTCTTATTACACGAGCGATTACTATAATACATATTGGAACACGTTCTCGTTTGCGAATGGTCCCGTGAATCTCACCGCGATCGCGTGGGATGCCAAGGGCTTGAACACGACGTCGACGATCACTGTCACGGTCAGCAATGACATCACGGCACCATCGATCTCGTGGGTGAGCGTGCCTGACACCCTCCGAGGCTCCTACGATATAGTCGTGTCTGTCTCGGATAATCAACAGGTCAGCAAGGTTACCTTGTACATGGATGGATATACATGCGCCCATACTCACCCGTATTCCAGATCCGCGGAAGTCACCTTCACCGTTACCTCAAACCAATACTCGAATGGCCAGCACACTATGCAAGTAATTGCATACGACTCGGCTAATAATTATAATACGATCTCGCGGTCCGTCACGATCAACAATGATTTCATAAACCCTTCAGTGATCTGGCAATCGGTGCCCTCGGAATTGCACGGCATCGAAGATATCTCCGTGTCCCTTTCGGATAACGAGGGCCTCTTGGATGTCTTGTTCTATGCAAATTATTACGAAGTCGATTCGGTCACCATCGGTGATGACGCTTCGTCCACCACCGGTGCCATCGTGCATTTTACACTCGATACCACGCAGTATTATGACGGCAATCTCTATCTCAAGGTCGTCGTGCGCGATACGTCTGGCAACGAGGCATCGAGCGAAATCTGGGTCACCATCCGGAACGCAGGAAGTACGACCACGACGAGCGCTGCCGGAGTTACTGCCGGCATCATCATTACTGTCATCGTCATCATCTTGATCATCGGCATCATCGCCGCGAAATCCAATAAGAAGAGTGCATCGGTATCAAGTCACGCGCCTGCTTCGTCATCGAGCACGAACCGCACCAGCTGGACCACGACGTCGGCAACGACCAACCCCTCATCGTCTTCTGCGGCGAGCAGGCGGCCCTCGTCCACGTCGTCATCATCGTCGGCAAGCAACCGGCCCTCGTCCACGTCGTCATCATCAGCAACATCGAGCAACCGTCCCGCATCGTCGGCTCCCGTGCGATCGAACCTGCCTGCATCGTGTTTCGTAACGACCGTCCGGCCGGTTCCCCGTTCCAGCAGCAATACTCGAACCAGCACTGCCAGCAACACCGCTAGCAACAGCGCCAGCACCACCCGCACGCGTAATCGCACTGGGGTGACCTTCTCCGACAAGGTTGATGCATCTGCCACCAGCAGCGGCAAGTCCGCACTTCCGGATACCAACTGGGATCTCGTGGACGGCATTCGAATGCACATAAATGCCCCCGACGATTCGAAGAAAGCTACCAAGTCCAAGAAGGTTACCAAGGACAACGGCAAATCCACGGCAAGCGCGGCGATCGCGCCCAAGACCTCCCGCATGTACATGGACGGAGCGAGCCTCAACGATGTTGTCCCGACGATCGATGCACCGAGCACCAGCGCGGCACCCATACCATCGCTCTTCTGCAAGACTTGCCGTGTGCCGGTTGTCCTCGACTCGGCAAGTTCCAGCAGCACGGGAACGTGCAAGGTCTGTGGTTCGGCCCTGGTGCACCTCGTGCCCATCTCGGCGATCTCGAAACCCGTTTCCACGCAGCTCAGCGCCGAGTACGAGGCCTTTATCAAGGTGCTGTCGTGGATGAGCATGAACGGTGCGATTTCCGCTACTGGCCGCGTTCAGAAGGCGCGCTTGCGAAAGATCTTGATCTGCACGGGCAATAGCAACGTGGACTTAAGACGCCTGGTCAAATCGATGCTCCGTGCCGGGCTTTTCGTGGCCGAGACCGCCAAGACCGTGATGCTTTCAAAAACGGTCTTGTCATACACGACTACCGATACATTGATGGCGTATCTCACGGGTTACTTGCGATACATGAAGGATCAAGGATATAGCTAAAGGGTATTGCCTTTCTTCTCTTAACCGGGAGATAGGCGTCGAGCCGAGCCAGGTATACCGTTCAATCGCGTCGATGGGAAGGTTTGCCCACCTTTAAAGTCGTGGCAGTGCCACGCATTTCAGCATCGCCTGGCACGCAATCCGCGCCGGAATCTGCCACAAAATGTGGCAGTGGCACACTTTTTTCCCTTGGAATCGAACGGTTAATATAGTCTAGGCCACAATCTTCTAAAGAGGATTCGAGAATGCCGCGAAAGATTTTACGTTTCGGGATCATCGTCGACACCCAGGCGGCGCTCGAAATTGCTTTCGGCGGGGCCAATAAGCCATGCGTGCTGGCCGGGATCGACAAGATCGATCCCGTGTCCATCGTAAAAGGCGCGTATGAAAAATTTGGCATCAAGATCATCGAGCTCCCACTTGATGC
This sequence comes from Candidatus Sigynarchaeota archaeon, assembly GCA_030587525.1. Taxonomy (GTDB): domain Archaea; phylum Asgardarchaeota; class Lokiarchaeia; order Sigyniarchaeales; family Sigyniarchaeaceae; genus Sigyniarchaeum; species Sigyniarchaeum tengchongense. Next base: position 10,063 of record JAUQYW010000651.1, read on the forward strand.
CAATTGCCTCATCCCTGGCATCGTGTTAAAAAAGGATAGCATTCGTGGTATGCAACGTTTTCGCGATTTGCACCAACTGGAATACACGATGCACTTGCCATCGTTCCAGGTGGCGCTTTGTTCCGCGAACGCCCACGTGCGCCGGGGCAGCATCGAGGCAATGGTCGAAACCTTCAAGACATGCGAGATGCTCGGCGGCATCAACAACTACGTGCTGCGTCTCACGGGCGACCTTGAAGACCAGGTCAGCCTCTTCCACATGGCCCAGAAATACAAGGAGCTTGCTTGGAACCACTTTCTAGAGCGTGGTTACGATTCGTTACAAGAAATAATCTCGCGAACGGGGATAGATCCGAAGAAGATCTGCATCGAAAACAGCGAGGGCGTGCCATTCTCCAACATGTACGATGTCATCATCGACGAGATCGGCACTTCGATTTGCTTGGATGTCGGGCACGTGGTGCTGCAAGGTGACGAGGCCATGATCGACTTTATGAGGCGATGGAAGGACAAGGTCCACGAAATTCACTTGCATAATGTTCTCTGCAAGTACATCGCAAATCGCTGCAGAGTGCTCGATGACCACCACGGCCTTGCTCAAGGCATCATTGACGTGCCGCTCTTCCTGGAATATCTCGAGAAAATCGACTTTCAACATCCCGTCCTCCTCGAAGTCTCGAGTCAAAAGGAAATTGTCGATTCCATCAGTTACTTGAAGGAGACGGGATTCATGCAAACCGTTTTAGAACATACACCCGATGTTCCAATAGGGAATCACTTTTAAGCTATTTTTCCTTAATACAAGCAGCGAGCTTGACGAGGTGCTTGGCATTGAACGGGGAAGCAATCTTCATGAAACTGTATGCCGTCGGGCGGCACATCGATATCAGCGGCGTGGTCGGCGAGTTGTCCGGCTCGCAGCCAGTGAGCACGCTCGTGACTAAGGACACGACGCCCAACATCACGCTCCCCCGGCCGATCATCGTCGACTTGGAAACGGCGCAGCGATCCGAAGCGGCTAGCTTCAAGTCGGCAGTGCTCAGCGCCAAGATCTACGAGGACGGCATCATATCGTTCATCGTACGCCTTTCCTTCGAGAATATCCCTCTTGAGCAATTGCACACGGTAAAGACAATCCAATTTTCAACGAACGATAAAAAGCAAGACATGGTCTCGTGGATCGACACGAATTTCAAGAAATTGATGCCACGAATTCAGGATTTCATAGACAAGGAATATTACGAGATTTTATCCGAAGAATTCGAGGATTACGCCGCGTATTGCATCACGAGCGACGTCGGCGACCCGTCAACCTTCATTCAGGAACACGGGAACTATATAGCGACGTTCCTGCAAGGCGATAATCCAAGCCTCCGCTATCACCCGTCGCAGATCAAGGGCACGCTCGATAACCCTTTTTCCTACTTGGCAAATGACCTGGTGATCTTCGATATCGACCGGTGCATTATTTTCGACCCGGCCAAGGATTACGAGGACATTTTGCTGGTCGCCGAGCTCGCCAACTTCCAGGTGCTGGAACTGAGCACGCTGGACAAGGTGCTGGATCACGAGCTCGACATCGCGGAGGATGACCTGCGGCGGATCTTCTCGAAGCGCCGCAAGCCGTTCCGCATGCTTGGCAAGAAAGCCCATGAACTGAAGAAATTACGGGTCGACATGGTCTTCTTGCTCGAAAATATCGAGAATAGCTCCAAGATCATCGGAGATTATTACCTGGCCCAGCTCCACAGGCATTTGGGCGACTTGTTCAAGCTCGGGGAGTGGAGCACAAGCGTTCGGAACCGGCTGGATGCTTTGGAAGACGTTTACAACACGACCCGCGCGGATATAAACGATTCCGTGTTTCTCTTCATCGAGATCTTCCTGGCAATCATTTTTGGCTTCCAATTTGTCTTATTCTTGATGGGCATCGGTGGCCGCTGAAAAGGCACCGTGGCGCTTTTATATTCAGGATAAACGTGATTTTAGGTGTTTTTTACCGAAAACGAGCTTGAACTAATTTTTTGTTCCAACATTTTCCCCGTATAACCTGGTTATACAAGGGTTTGTACTCTCTATTTTATCGTGTTGCATCCAGATCCTTCTAGGAAAAGCACAACCCTTAAATATGCACAACAAATAGTTGTACACAAATCTGTGGTATTAACTGGTGTTTGTTGGGACAAACTCTGGGTTGTTGATACGATTGATCGAAACCTTTACGGAATAATACGAGCGTGAAATGCGTGAATATATTTAGCATGTTGCGACGGAAAAGCAATCACAAGGCTGTTTTTTTAGGGTTGGATAACAGCGGAAAATCAACCATCATTAGCTTCCTTCAAGAAGGCCGCTTTGTTGATCACACGCCCACGATGGGCAAAAAGAATATGGACATGGAAATTGGCGGGACGCGCTTGTCGCTCTTTGATATGGGCGGGCAGCAAGATTTTCGCCAGTTATGGCTCGGTGAGATCAAGAACGCGAAGGTCGTCGTGTTCGTGATCGATGCGTCGGCCCCGCAGCGATTTGGCGAGGCAAAAAAGGAGCTCGATGTGCTGATACCTGCCATCAAGGAGCACAAGATCAGCTTGCTCATCCTTGCCAACAAGCATGATGTCCCTGGAGCGGTGAACTTGTCCAAGATCATCACGGCGTTCAATCTCACTGAGATGGACAACTTCGAGATCATGGAGATTTCTGCCAAGACCGGCTACGGAATGGCGGATGCGTTTGCGAAATTTTACTCGTCATTGACGGGTGAAAAGGTCAGGAAGAACGTGCTCGCCAAGGCGATCTCGGTGTTCGACAAGGGTGGCACCCCTATCGTGACCACGTATAACAAGAACGAGGTCGAGCGGGTCGCGATAGAAGGCGGTTTCCTCGTGCCGATCACCCAGTTCAGCAAGATGAAGATGCAAGACGATGAACAGAGCATTATCACCTTCGAATCAGAGAAGAATGGCACGTTCGTCGTGGCCAAGAGCAAGAACTTGATCGGCAGCCTGCTGTGGACGAATGATCTCGGGGTCCCGCTCGATCAATCGAAGTCTGCTCTCAAGGAGATGCTTGCGCATCTCGAACTCACCGCGGCTTGTTCGGACACGAACTCGATTGCATTCCACGTCGAGCATTATTGCACCAACATCATTTAAATTCTTTTGTACTGTACCGTCATCGATATTAGGGAATTAAAATCATGATTGAAAAAAAAGATGGTGAATATCCCTTGGCAGTGAATGTGATTGAAAACATTTCGTTGTGCAGGCTCGGGGGTTTCGTCGGCTCAAATCCAGAAGTCATTGGTTCGGTCCTCCCCATTAGTAACACGGAAGAGCAAATACTTCTAGGCAAAGCATTGCCGCACGGGGTCGAGCCGGGCAAATACATCCTCGAAAAGCTCAACAACAAGCATATTTTATCATATGTCTTTAGTATGAAAGCAAAGGAAGCTGGTGTACGTGGCGATCTCGCTTCCATCGCGATTATCCTTCCCGACAAGAAGGTGAACATTGAAGATTTCCAGGTCCTGTTCAGGTTGGTGATTGAATCGTTCAAGGCGGAGCTTGACAAGATCGACGTCACGAAGCTTAAGCATATGATCGAACGCATCTACAATGGTATCAACAAGGGGGAAAAAATCTCGATCGAGAACATCAGCTTCGATGTCCCTTCGATTGTCAAGAGCAGGAAGCTCCGGCTCGTGAGCGAGGTCGAGAAGATCGCGGGCAGGATCTTTTAAGGAGATGGCAATCATGGCGGCAGATTTCTATTATTATGCAATACTCATCACAACGCTTGCGACGATGCCGACGATCATCTTCATGCTTTTCCAGCTCGGCAAAAAATACCGTGATTCACTCAACCCCGAGACAGGCAAGCGTGATCCCGTCCGGCTTCTCGTGTTGCTCCAGATCGTGTTCTGGTTTTCGAGCATACTCTATCCGACCGTGTATCGCCTCGTTTTCTTGGAAAATCCAGCTTCGATGTTTAACACGTTGAATCCATCATCGATCTCCATCGCGTTCGTGGTTGCAACTGGCGTGACGCTGCTCGCATTCGTGCACCACAAGGAATCTTGGATGTATGCAGCCTGGTTTTTCTATGCTGGGGTCATCTTGTACATGGTGTTCACCATGGACAGCACGACGTTTTACATGCTGCAATTCGGGTTCACCCTGGTCGGTCAAGTCTCGTTTGACCTTTTTTATTTCATCACGGGAATAAAATACAAAGATGATAAAATTCTAGGACTCGCGATCTTCTTTTTCGTGCCCATAATTTCCGGTGCCTCCTCGTCAAATCCCTTTATATACATAATCTGCTACGGTTTTCTCGCAATCTATGGGATCCCGTACACGATGGGAAAGATCAAGTTTTTCAAGCAAAAGCCCGTTCAGCTCGTCGAAGCGGAGGCGCGTGGATAAATGCTGGCACAAGTTGAACCCATCACTGGCGATCCCTTCGGGATAGGATGGATCGCCACCTTTGCATATGCGATCCTTGCCATTATGGCCTTGCTACCGCTCATCAAGAAACGCAAGCAAGGCGTGCAGTCGTTTAACAAGTCCGTCATCCTCTGGCTTTTATTTTCCCTGTTCATGACCATCGATCGATTCGTCGAGTATATCCTGATAATGAACTTCGGGCTCGAGCAAGGGAGCACGAAAATCGGCGCGAACCTGAGCACGTGGTACTTCGTACCATTCGTATCGGTGATGGCCGAATTCCTCTTCATACTCTACATCTTACGCAAATACAAGTTCTACTCGATACCATTCATACTCATATTCTTCATCAGCTTGTCGCTTTACCAGTACGCGGATATAACGGCTTTCGCGATCATCATCACGATCTCCGAGCTCGTGCCAGTAATTTTGTATCTCTGGAAGGGATGGAAGAACAAGGACGGCTTGATCTATTCCCTCGGCATTTTTACGGCGTTTGATTTTTTCGTACCGTATGCTATACACTATAGCATGATATTCGGAGGCAACCTCGCAGGAACCATCATTTATTACCCGCTTTTCTTCAGCGCGCTCTTCGCTGTCGCGTATCTCAACCTTGGCACGTGGGGCTGGCTCGATCGCCATGTGTTCTACGACAAGGAACGCGAAAAGCAGATCAAGAATGCCTGGATAGGACGCCTCATAGAAATCGAAAAGAAAAAGCCCGAAGTCAAGAAGAATGGCGGAAAATCTATCGTTCTCGAATGTCCGGTGTGCCATGTCCAGTCCAAACGGGTCTTCGCTCACGAGGTCGTGCTGCAACGGGCGAAGAACGAGAAAGGGATCGTGAAGATGCTGCTTAACGAGGACAAGCAGATTTGCGAGCACCCGTTCGTGGCCTACGTGGACAGGGAATTCGCGATTCGCGGGTACGAAGCAATCGACATGAAAGTCTGAAGGTCTCCGATTTTTATATATTAATCTCGAATCAATCTCTGGATAAAATTGCTCGTAGGAAAATATCATGGCGAATAGTATTCAACAAAACGAAATCGCTGCACAATTAAAAAGTAAATCGTTGGTGGTGAAATCTTCCGAAAATATACGGCCTGGTTCCCTTCTGCTTGATATCTCGAGTCATAAATGCACGATCTATTATTATCCAGAGAACAAGGAAGCACCCAGCACGCGCAGAGATGCTATCCCTGGCATTTCGATGACGGCAAACCTAGTATCCAATATCGAAGAGCTCTCGCTCCTGTTCAAGACGACTGTCGATTCTTTCAGTGGGGCGATCGATAGCGCATCTCTTGAGAGGATTAGAGCCACTATCGAGCGGATCTATAACAGCATCCATCAAGAAGCCATCAAGGTTGACGCAATCGAAGTCGTGAAACACGATCCGGTGAACACCAACACCCATGATCGAGTTATCCTGGTACCTTGTCCCGCGTGCCATGTCGCGACGAAGTTCGTGGTCACGTGGGATCTCTTGCTGGCACGTTACAACAATCCTGGTCCTATCATGAATTTCTTGTTCAAGAGTAATAAAACTGAGTGTGGACACAGCTTCGTGGCATTCGTCGACCGCACCTTCAAGCTGAAGGGTTGCGACGCGATCGATATGTGATTTTTCTTTTATCTACCTTGCAATTCAAGGTATTCTTGCCTCAATCGCTTCGATGCCTTGCGCATGTTCGGAACGGGCATCGTGGATAGCATCGCAGTCGGGCGAAACATCTCGATGTGCAGCGTGTCCGCGAGATGGGTTAGCCGGTCGATGACAACTTGGCGATCTGAAAGCATCCCGAAAATGCCCATCTTGTTACCCGTGCCGTTCGCGATCGCCACGTCGATATATGCTGCATCCTCGACGATTCCCTCTGCAACGATCTTTGTTGCCTCGTTAATCTGGACCACGATCAGATCGAGCATGGTGAACTTGTCGGTTGGATTGCTTAGATCGATTTGTGGCCTGCCACTCGACCAGTCAAAGATGCCTTTGCCGGTTTTCTTGCCGAGATGCTTGGCCGCGACCAGATCCTCGATCCATCTTGGAGTTGCATATTCCTTGCCCAGTTTTTCGGCGAAATAATCCATGCCGTGCTTGACGATATCCAACCCCACATAATCCATTGTCTCGAAAGGGCCCATGGGAAGGACCTTTCGTGCAAGGGCATCGACTTGTTCGGGCGTGGCGACACCATGCTCCACGATCTTGCCAAGCAAGACTTGTGCCGGTGCTTGCACGCGATTGACCACGAAACCCGGCGTGTCTTTCAAAATGGGTATTGGTAGTTTGCCGATCTTGCTCACGAAGAAGCGTGCAAGATCGAAGGTCTCTACCGTGGTCGTTTTTGCCTTGATAATTTCCACTGTATCCATAAGTACAGGTGGATTGAAAAAATGCATGCCCACGACGCTACCAGAGCGGCTGGTCGCGGATGCGAGCTCCGTGATGCTCAGGTTTGACGTGTTCGTGGCGATGATGGCACTCTTGGGAAGGATCTTATCGAGATCCGCGAATACTTTTTTTTTCAAAGCCATGATCTCTGGCACGGCCTCGATGGCGAGGCCAACCTCAGGCGAAATCGCCCCGTACTCAAGACACGGGTGAATTCTTGATAAGATGGAAGGCACGTCCCCTGCCTTGACACGACCCTTCCTCGTGAACACGTCAAGACTCGTCCGTATATGTGCTACTGCTGTATCAAGAAACTCTTGCTTTATATCCTTTAAATAAACGTCGATTCCAGCGAGAGCGCACACTTCAGCTATCCCGTGGCCCATGTCTCCCCCGCCGATTATTGCACAGATTTGGTTCATTCTTCAATCCATCTCCTTGCTTTTTCCTGTACTGGTGGTAAGGAGTTGATTACACCTTTCCCCCACTTTTTTTATTCCAGTCCGCGAACTCTGAATCTAATTTCGAAAGGAATCCTGTCACGTCACCGCCCTCTATGATCACAAAGTCACCGTCAATTTTAAATTTAAATTCAGCTGCCCAATCAAAAATCTTGTTACTAAAAGTGTCAGCATCGAGTCCTAGCACCCGCTGCATCATATCCATCTTAATTCGGGTAGATACTGCCAACATCTTCCGGATCTTCTCTTTCGCATCGATCTCAAGCTGCTTCTGATTTTGGGCTTTTTCTCCCTGTTTTTTCTGTCCCCAAACCTCATTCAGGAATTTCATCAAATCTTCCGTTCTCAAAGACATTGACCTGACCGTATCGCCCCCGACCATTGACGGAATCAGCAAATACTCCTTGCCATCCTTTCCAATTATCCGGATGATTTTAGTAACCAGAGTACCTTTACTATACAAAACTCGTAAATCTGCAACCTCGAGAGTTTGTAGTGCGTCGTACTGAAACGTGTGATTACCTATCGTAAAATTAATATAAGAGTAATTCACCTTGTCTTTCTCAAGAGGATTCACGGCGTATTTAATATAATTGAGAAGGTTCATTTTAGCAAAGCCATCTTCCACCGGCCCTTCAAATAGAATAAATTCTTTATGTGTGCTGCCCATTGGTTTAACACACCTTTAAAATCGTGATTTTATTCGAACTAAGTCGTATTCTATAATCCCTAGTACTGCGTTGTATAGAAATATTTCATGCACCTAACACTACCTATCTTTTATTCGTATCTTGATGATCCCGAGCTTCCTTTTGTCCCGCGCCCGACCGGAGCGAATCGAGATAGGCACGCTCCTTGTCCTGGTGAAGATTCATGATATACTGCTTCTTGTCTAGCCATGCTGGGCCATCCAGCGGATACCAGCGCATGGCGATGGCGCTGATGAACGTCCCGGCCGCGGGCAAGAGGCACATGGCCACCATTATGCCGATCAAAGCCATGAACGGTTGTGGTTGTTTCTGAAAAACGTGTGGACTCACCTCTATGGGTGAAATAAACCCGAAGGCGGTAATGATTGAGAGAAATCCCCAGTTCGCGACTGAAATCCCGGGCTTCGTCACGAGGGCGTTCACGCCGCCATAGATGGCCTCCCGGCGCTTGCCTGTGATGAGCTCGTCGTTATCGATCGCGTCGCCCATCACGACGCCGTTGCTGATCATGCCACCCGCGAGCCCGAAGCCGAGCACGGCGAGCGGGATGATCGCGAGCATCACGTTGAACCCGAAAAAGAACAAGACCACGAACGCGCCGGTGAAAAGGTAAAAGGTGACGATCGTCATTTTTTTCGGCTGCCATTTCGGCAACTTCTTCATAGTAAAGATAATGCCAACGACCACAAAGCTGGCGAAGATCCCCAATCCAGGCGCAATAGCATCCCCGGGAGCGATGTAATCGATGTAGTACAGGATCCCGGTCTGAATGATGGGCAAGACCATCGACAAGACGAACGCGGGCATCATTATGATCCAAAATGGCTTGTTTTTCAGCGTTTCCTTGATGCCCTCTATGAAGCCCTCGTGGGGCTGTTCCTGAGCAAATAAGTTCTCCTTTAAGCCATAAGAGCACGCGAATAAAATAACACAGCAAATGATAGCCAAGATGATTATGACTGGACCAAATAACGGGTGAATGCCCGCTTGGCCGGTGAGTAACACGATCGGCAGCACAAGACCCAGGCCTATACTTACGAACCCAAAAACAGATGAGTAGATCGTGAGGCTTGCGCGTTGTATTGCGGTCACGGCAATCTCATTCGGAAGCGAGAAGAAGCAGCAACCGACGAACGTGAACATGGTATCGAGCAAGAACAAGGCAGCGATTAAATTGAAGAACAATCCGACCTGATCGCCGGGTGCCGCGATCGGAAACCAGCTGAAGATAAACGCAGCTGCATAGAATATTGAGCCATAGCGGATGTAAGGGATGCGCCTGCCAAGCCTCGACCGAGTGTTATCGATGATGTAAGAAATCAGCGGGTCATTGAGGGTATTCCATATCGCGAAGATGAGCCAAGCATAACCCGTGAAAGTCTCCTCCAGCCCGAGCTTTTGATTGTAGAAAAACGTGATGTTGGACATCACGAACCCATTGAGGATGCCGTTCGCGAATTGGCCGAGCCCATAGTTCAATTTTGTCTTCCTTGGGACCTCTTCGATGAGGTCATGTGATTCTGTCATGCTGCTGTCTCTTTTCCGTTTAAAATGCGAAGATGAATTGAGCACCGAATACCAGGTTGGTGAGGAAGGTGCTTATCATGATTGCCGGTATCACCGCGATCACGAAATACAAGAGCACGGCCATTTCTTTTGTTGTCTCCTTCTTGTAATAACGCAAATAAAAGATAAAAAATGGAATACCGAAATACAACAAGAGCAAGACGATCAAGCCAACAAACGCGTTGAGGGCGAGAAAAAACCAAGAAAATGTGGAGGCCACGTAGCTCGCCTCGATTATGAGCCCGGTCCCAGCAGCTTTTTTAACTTCCTTGATCATAGCACCACGGCCATCATTTTTTTTCAAGGTATCTCTCGATCGCAAGAAAATGCAGGTTGAAAGGATCGAGATGAAGCACGCGATGTCCAAGCCGGTCTGCATCGCCTCGAACAACACGAGCTCGATAGCGCTCAACCCGGAAAATAGTATGAAGGGAACTGCCATGGTGATCCACGCGGCGTTATACTTATCTACTCAAAAGCTTATAAAAGATCGTGTCAACAGAACCGAACCAACAGCCCGTGCGTGAAATCCAACAATCCAAGAAACAAGTACTGACTTCCGGTCAACGCATAGGATTCACGATCGTCTTTTTTATGGGCTTGTTGCTTGTAAGTCCTGTTTTTATGCCAGGTTCAATCGCTTGCGCGGCGATATTGCTCTTGCAGAACCGGAATAAGAAAGTATCGATTCTCGGCCTGATCCTCGTTTCATTACAGCTGATCATTCTTGGGACCTATCTCGTACTACAAATCCAAGCGGGAGGCTAAACAAGATGAAACGATTCGCGACTCGCAAAGCCAAGGCATTCTTTTTTGCAAAGCTGTCCTTGCTCGGATTCGTAGCCATATTTTGGACGGCCTTTTTCACGGATATTGGCGTTATGGTCAACAACGAACCGGTTTCGCTCTGGGTTCACGCGCCCACGGTTATTGCCCGGGATGAGCCATTCAACGTGACCGTCGAATCTTGGGACTGCTACGAGCGGCTGGCCGGCGGTTACAAGGGACAAGTCTCGTTCTCGATCGAGTCCTACAATAGCAGCACCCTTTCCACCATGCCGCTGGCTTCCTGGACCATCGCGGGAAACTTAACCCGGTTCACGTCGAATTTTCAAGGCGCAGGCGTGGTGCCCGCATATATGGTTTCGGGCGCTGATAACGGCCGGCGATCCTTCCAGACCACGATATCGACACCCGGTCTCCATTACATTATCGTGACTGACGTCGAGAAAAACGAGACCTACCGGAGCAACCCGATACTTGTCGTTCCTGAGAATGCTTCCGTTCCGAGGGTTTACTGGGGCGACATCCATTTCCATTCCATCCTTTCCGATGGCTCGGGAAATCCGGAAGAGCTCTACGCGTATGCCCGGGATGTTGCCTTGATCGATTTCGCGGCCCTCACGGACCATGCTGAAATGTTTCCACGCTTTGGCGAGTATGATCTCTTCGATGTTTTCAAGAATTACATCGCCACGACGAATAACTATAACCGGGACGGCGTTTTTGCAACCCTCGTCGCGCTGGAATGGACCCCCTTGATCCAGCAAGTCCGGGCAAACCTATGTTGGCAGCATATGAACGTGTATTTCCGGGGCGATGATATGCCTTTCTTCTCGACCTTCGACCATCTCACGCCCGATGCCGTGTATTCCTATCTCCAGCAACAAGGTGCTGGGCCGTTCATTGCTTGGACGCACCACGTGACCCGTGGCGATTATCCCTCGGATTTCGGGTTCTACAACGAGAACATTAACACCATGGTCGAGATTTATTCTTGCCACGGCTCCGGCGAGTTCCAAGACGGGTTGAACCTCTATCCGATGGTCCACGGGATCAGCGCGAGCAACCCTGGTTATTCGGTCAACGACGCGCTCAAGATGGGCAGAAAAGTTGGCATCATGTCTTCCAGCGATGGTCATGATGGTCATCCGGGGCACGATCTCTTGCACACGAACGCCCGGGCCTTGAACCAGTATCCGTACACTTATTCCGCGTATCGATATGGCGTTACACTACCTGGAGGCCTCACCGGACTGCTTGCTCCGAATCTCACGCGGGCAAGCACATTCGATGCTCTCCAATCACGATCAGCATACGCGACGACGTGGGTAAACCGGCATTATCTCGAATTCAAGGTCAACAATATCACGGTTGGGGTGAACGATTCGACGGTCCAAGTGCCATCGATCACGACCGCAAGAACCGTCGAACTATTCGTTGCAGCTGACGGGGTATCGATCGAGCCTGATATGACCACGACGATTGCAAACGTCACGATTTTCAAGAATTCGGTACCGTGGCGTTCCATCACGCCAAATAATGCAACAATGCGGTGGAACATCATCGACACGGCGCCAGTCACCGGCACCAGTTACGAGCATTGCATCCAGAAGGCGGATGGTCGCTGGTACATCAACCAGCGATCCAAGGTTCCCGTGGACCCCGCAAGTCTCAACACGAATGGTGTTGATTATTACTATGCACGTGTTGTTGATTCTCTCGGTGGTGCGGCGTGGATTGGGCCGATCTGGGTCGAAGTTGCATGATTACGTTGATGTCTACATTTTCCAATATCCTCTACCATAGCGGTCGTTTTTTTATGTGCACGAAGGGATATTCATTTGGTTAATTATGTTTGAATCAAAAGAAATCTTCGAGCCGTTTGGTTGTGCCGCAGTCGAAGGTGGCAAGGGCTCAAATCACGGATCCAACATCTGCGAGGGCCCGAGCGGCGAGCTGATTGCCGTGTGGTACGGCGGCACGGCCGAAAAGCACGAGGACGTGCAAATCTGGATGTCCAAGAAATTCCCGGGAAAGGACTGGCAGAAGCCCTGGGTCTGCGAGAAGGAAGGCAAGACGTCGAAGATACCGGAGGAGATGGAGGAATATGAGGGCAAGAACGCCTCGTCCGAGGGCAATCCCGTCCTCTATTTCGAGAAGGAACAGAAGCGCCTCCACTTGTGGTGGATTACCATCTACGGCATTGGCAGCAAGCGTGGCTGGTCGACCGGTTTCATCAAGTACAAACACAGTGATGACCTTGGCAAGACGTGGGTCTTGCGGAAGGACAATCGTCCCCGCCTCTTGCACGACTTCTGGGGTGTGATGATCAAGAACGTTCCCATCAAGCTCAGCAGCGGTGACATGATCTTGCCATCCATGGCCGAGTGGACGACATACAGCCCGATTTATTGGAAATGCACGGCCAGCGAGTTCAAGAAGGGATGCCTGGACAGCCAATGGAAGAAGATCCAGACCAGCGGCACGGATTGCTTCCAGCCCACCATCGTGGAGCTGGAACCGGGGCACGTTTTATCCTTGATGCGATCTACCAAGGAAGGCAAGTTTTCGGGGGTCATGGCCCAGATGGAGAGCAGCGATTATGGCGAGACGTGGGGGATGCCCTTCGCGAACAAGTATGGCTTCCCGAACTGCAACGCCAACAATGCCATGGTGAAGCTCAAGAACGGGCATCTCGTAATTTTGTTCAATGATTCGCCGAAGGAGCGGAACCCGCTCACTGCCGCATTATCCGAGGACGGCGGCAAGACGTTCAAGTATAAGAAAAACGTGGAACATGATGTTAAGGATGTTGGACGTTTTCACTATCCATGCGCCATTCAATCCAGCGACGGCCGCATCCACGTGACCTACAGCAACAGCCCGCACGACAACATCAAATGGGCAAGCTTTACCGAGGATTGGATCAAGAAGTAGGATATTTTTTTCTTATTCTTCCTGCCAGCCGAGGTCTTTCAAGAACTCCTCGAGCGCTTGGATGTGAAGCCTATCGTCCTCGCCGGTATTTTTACATTCCACGCCTGATTGCTCGGTTCTCATCGGTACCAGTTCTACGTCCACGTGTTCCTCGAGCTGTTTTCCCGAGATCGAGTGAATGATCGAAGCCACCGGGCGTCCCTCGATCAAGTCCACGACGCGTGG
>JAUQYW010000016.1 GCA_030587525.1 Candidatus Sigynarchaeota archaeon
GGCTCGAAGAAGAAAACGGTCGATCCGAAGTCGGATCTCGTCGCCATTAAGAATGCTATGTGCCAGGTCAAGCACAAGGCGAAAGAAAAATTGTTCATCTAAACTTGCTTTATTTTCTCTTTTTACACGAGCGTTGGAAACACGTCATTTAAACTGAAATAGAAGGCACCTGGAAGCGCGTGACTGAAGTACAAGATGAAGAAGCAGATTGCGAACGCGATCATGATAAATATCAAAAGATAATCGCGCTTTCTCATTCTCAGCTCGAAAAAATTTGTCCTTACACCAGTCGTGCCGAAGGCTTTGCTTTCCAATGCTTCGGCGATGGAAAATGCTCGTTTTATAGAATTGATGATGAGCGGTATGAGGATAGGCACCATGTTTTTTACCCTTACCAGGACATTACCTTTTTCGAGTTCTAGCCCCCTGCTTCGTTGTGCATCGATGATATTCTGAGCTTCCGCCGCAAGCGTGGGAATGAATCGGGTTGCGAGTGATAACGTGAACGTGAAGGAGAATGGCACCTTCATCGCTTGCAAGCTCAGCGCAAGTTCGTCGGGATGGACGGTCATGAAAAAAATCGAGAACGCGGAGACCAGCAAGACGATCCGGAGACACATGGACACGGCAAAATCCAGTGAGCTCAACCAGGTATTGAGGACAATGATGAAGATGATGATGAAGGTCAATCCTTTCAATGACGTGAGCCATTTCCGGAAAATTTTCCCCGAAAAGAGTAAAGGCAAGAGCGTGACCAAAAAAAATAACAAGGGCAATATGTTCGCAAAGCTCAAACCTAGGATCGAGTAGATGATCGTTATCACGAGCTTGGTGCGGGGATCGAGGTTGTGGAGGAACGTGTTTTTCCTTTTGAACTCGAACCCTTTCAGCAAGTTAATTGACATTGACTTTTTTCACCTTGATTTTGTCGACGATGGTCGCTACCAGAGCTTCTTGGTCCAGCGAGAACGGCCTGCTGGCCGTGATTCCTTTCTCTTGCAGCAACCACTTGAGCATAAGCTCCTGGGTGGGTTGCACGTGAATCAGGTCCAGCACGCGGGATGATTTGAACATGTCATCGACGCTGCCATCAATCATGATTCGCCCTTCGTCAAAAATCAACACGCGAGTGGCCAATCGAGTTATGAAATCCACGTCGTGGGTTATAACGATTACAGTTTTCCTTTTTTCCTGCATTTTCTGCAGCAATAATTCGATGTTTTTCCGCTGGATCTCGTCCTGTCCTTGCGTCGGTTCATCGGCAATGAAAATATTTTGGTCCATGCAGATCAAGGACGCAAATGCCACGCGCTTCCGCTCCCCGCCGCTTAGGAGAAAAGGAGATTTCTCCTTGAATCCGGTTAAATTCAAGGTCCTCAAGGTCTCGTCGATCGTTTCTTCACGTTCAGTCTCGGGGATCCCGACGTTTTTCAACGAAAAATCGAGTTCATCCTTGACCGACGATGCAAACAGCTGGTTATCGGAGTTTTGGAAAACTAAACCAACTCGCTTCGCCATCTGAGCCACGCTTTCATTCCGTGTGTTCAAGTGATCGACTATAACGCTACCCTTGGTTGGTTTTATCAAGCCATTAATGCATTTAACGAAAGTGGTTTTTCCAGCTCCGTTTTTCCCAAGAATGGCCACGAAGGCGCCGTCCTTGATCCTCAGGCTAACATTATTCAAGGCAAGCGCACCATCCGGGTACTGGTATGAAACGGAGTTGAATTCTATCAAGTTGGACTACCTTCATAGCATTTTCTTCAAGAGTTCCATACCTGGTTTCGTCTCGATGGGAATGGGGCCATTGTAAATATTCTCTCGAGCTAATTGGTGGAAAATTTTGAGCAACACGGGTACTTGAACACCAATGTCATAAAAAACGTCGTCATTGATGACGTTGGCCGTTTCACCATGCAAGAGGATCTTGCCATCCGCTATACATACGAGGTGCGTGGCGATCCGGAGAAAGGGTTCTAACCGGTGTTCAACGATGATGATGGTCGCGTGTAATTTAGTGTTGATCATTTCGATTGTGTCGACGAGCCGGGCGGTCGATTCTATGTCGAGATTCGATGATGGCTCGTCAAACACGAGGATCTTCGGTTTCAATGCCAATGCCGCTGCGATCGCGACCTTTTGTTTCTGACCGCCAGAAAGCTCGTTGGGTGAGCTGTCCCGGATCGATTCGATGCCGAGGACTTTAATTGCTGACTCTAACCGTTCCTTGATCTCGCTCCTCGGTAGCCCGAGATTTTCCGGACCAAATGCGATCTCCCGCTCGCACGTTGAACAGACGAGCTGGTTATCGGGATTCTGGAAGACCATTCCCACGATTTGCGCCAATTTAGCCGTGCTCGTCGATTTCGTGTTTATCCCATCGATGGTCACGTCTCCGGTCATGTTCCCCTCGTAAAAATGCGGGATCAAGCCGTTCATGAGGCGGATCAGCGTGGTTTTCCCGCTCCCCGTGGGGCCACAAATCAGCGACACGGTACCGGGGTAAAAACTAGCAGAAATCCCCTGGATAACCGGCTGCTTCTGGTTCTGGTATCGAAACGAAACTTCACGAATCTCGATGATCGGATCGCTTTGCATGTGCCGTCAGCATCTATTGCAGCTTGCTCTTTGTTTGTATAACGTTTTCTATTGCTTTTATGGCTTTTTTTAATCCTTCCGTCCCGTTTTTCACGCCATTTGCCGCGGCTGCGAGCTCGTGCCCCCCGCCCGTTCCCCCAAGGATCTCGGCGATCGATCGCATGATGGTGGCCAAATTCACGCCGTGGTTTTTGTGACAATCATCGGTCTGCCTTGCCGAGATGCGAATTTCTCCCTTGTTTTCGGCAAGCACCAAAGAGATATCCGCGCCGAGCCCGATCAAGCCCCTGCACGCGCTTGCTTCGAATGTCGACACCTCGCTACATACCACGATCACGTCATCGATGCGCGTGATGTTACATCGTATGCCAGCTTTTAACCGGGCGATTCGCTCGGAGATATCCATACTTTCACTTGTGAATTGCCGGAACTCCTCGATATCCAAGCCCGTGTCGAGCAACTCGCTCACGGCCCGGATGGTCGAATTCCTTGCATATTTCAGGAAGCCCGAATCGAACATGATGCCGGCGAGCAAGGCGCTATTGAACGGGCTCTCGGGCACCAGGCCTTTCATTTTATAAAACTTGTGGACGATCTCGCAATTTGCTTGCACCGTGTTATCCATATAGCATAGCCGGGAAGGCAGATCGGGTTCGATTTGATGATGATCGATGATCACCGATTTTTCTTGCAAAATTTTTGCATGCTCACCGCTAGCTCGCAAAACATTCTCGATATTTTGGATATCGAGTAATACAGGCAGGAAATTGGATCCATCCAAGCGATCCACGAATTGGACCTGGTAATGTAAGTGATCGAGGATCTTCCGGGAAGGCTTGGAAATGTCCGGCGGATATGCCAGGAAGGAAAAACGTGAAGGATGGGTGCGTTCAAGGAATCCAATCATGCCCACGATCGAGCCGATCGCGTCCGGATCCATATTTTCGTGCGATACGAAACGAATTTCACGGGTATCTTCTAGAATCGAAAAAAAGTCTCTTA
>JAUQYW010000040.1 GCA_030587525.1 Candidatus Sigynarchaeota archaeon
CGTCCCACGAGCTCATGGTGATGAAATGAACGCCTGGGTTTCCATTGATATATGTCAAGTTCAGCAAGATTGGATTTCCGGAGCCTTATTCAGGTAAATATGCAAATGAGCCGCTTGTGCCGTCTTGATCGAAAGAAAACCATACATTATTGCCAGATTGGAACATTCGATCATAAATCCACCAGGTGATCGTCGTATTGGGATAATAATGATTCTCGTTGAATTCCAGCGTGATGTTGCCCGAGTTGATGATCACGCGCTGGTAAACGTCGACCATAATGGTATATGTGCTCGTACCGCCAGCACCGTCAGCCGCTATGATCGTGAAGTTGTGGATGCCGATGGCTATGCCATCCACGTTCAAGGAGATCACGCTGCCGGAATGCCACGTGCCGTTATTGATCTCCGTCCCGTTCTGGAAAATAAAATAATTGGGCGAGCTGATGGTTGCATCCCAAATGGTCCATGAGATTACATGGCCGCTCGAGTCTCGCTTGAATATCAAATCAGGCGATCCGATGATGAAAGGCGCCGGGTTGATTATGGACAAGTTCAAGTCGAACATTGTGAAACCCCCGAGACCATCAAGGACGTGTAACGAGATGTTGCTAGACCCGGGAAGGAACGAGTCGACATTGAAGCAGATAGGTATATTAGACCACCATGTGCCGTTCAACGTGGACGTACTGTTTATGAAAATCTCGAATGTGGTATTGGAAACGCTCGTGTCGTTGACAAGCCATGTGATGACGTTACCGGTATTGCCCAATAAGAATGTTAAACCGTCAGTGCTCCCCGATACTACGGGCGCATCGTTCAGTACTGTTACCAGGACCTCATCGATAGCCGTGCCATTGAAGCCGTCATCGAGCACGATCGTGTAATTATATAGGCCGACCGGCATTCCATCGAGCAAAATCTCGGTGGGCGTTCCAGATGTCCATGTCCCATTGGCCACGATGGTACCGTTCTCGTAGATGGTATAAGATGGTAGCAAGATGCTCGCGTCGCTTACATTCCACGAGATGATGTTTCCGCTCGTGGCATGGTAGAATTGGAAATCAAGTGGCGAATCGATTACCGGGGCGACATTCGTGACGTTCACCAAGAGCTCATCGATCGCATATTCGTTGTAACCATCGTTCGCGATCAATTGGCACGTGTGGTTTCCGACGGGAACAGAATCGATGTTGATGGATAGGTTCACCCCAGTCGTCCAGCTTCCTGAAAACAACACGGTACCATCCACGAGGAATGAATAGATGGGATCATGCGTAGTGTTGTCGAGGATCGTCCAGTTCACCACGTGCCCTGTCGTACCTTGCTCGAACGAGAAGTCCGTTGCAGAAGATATCACAGGGGAAATATTCAACGGAACTGGCAAGACATGGACCAGCTTAGAAGCATTTACTGTACCACCAAGCCCGTCTTGAACGAAAATGCTGTAATTATACGTACCGGGCTTCAAGCGTAAAACATTGGCGTTAACGTAACAGCCAGAAGACCAGGTATTGTTCACGATCGACGTTTCATTGCAGAATAATTCATAAACGGGTAGGAATACATCTGGATCGAAGATTTCGAACAAGAATTGCATCTCTTTGCACCCGCTCTCGAAATCGGGTTCTGAAGACACGGAAAGCGACGGATTATTGTTTAATACTGTAACCAGTACATCATCAATTGCATATGCACCCAAGCCATCGAACACTACAACAATGTAATCATGGATCCTGATATCTAGGCCAGAGACGTCCCACGAGATCGTTGTACCGTTTATCCAGGTCCCGTTCGCGATTTGGATTCCATCCTTGATGATGAAATAGATCGTCTCTGATGCGTTGATGCTCGCATCGATCACGGTCCAGTTTAGCACCTGGCTCGAGGTCGCGTGGTTGTACACGATATCAGTTAAATTCGAAATGGTGGGTACGGCGTTAAGAACTGTCACGATAACTATGTCTTGGAGCGTTCCCCCAAGGCCGTCGCTCGCGACAATTGTTATATTATGGATGCCCAGAGGCAAGTCGTCCACGTTCACGTTAATCAATGAGCTCGATATCCACGAGCTTAATGCAGAACTCGTCCCGTTCCGGTAGACTGTGTATGATGTCCCGCCCGTGCTAAAATCAGTTATATTCCATGGGATGACGTGGGCTAGCGTGTTGTGGATAAAAATCAGGTCGGCAGGTGAATTGATGCACGGTTGCATGTTCACGACGGTCACGTTCACCCGGTGCTTCATCGCAGTGCCAAGACCGTCTTCAGCAATAAACGTGAACTCGTACATGCCGATCGAAAGCCCGTCAATATTTTCCACGATCCCAATATCAGATGTCCAGGAGCCCGTCCGGATGATCGCGCTGTTGCGCAAGATCGTGAACGCCGTGACCGAAATTGTGGCATCCATGACAAACCAACTGAGCATATGGCCGGTGGTTTGGAACTCATAGGAAAAACTCTCGGGGCCTATGATGTCAAGGCCGGAATTGAGGACGTTGACGTGAACCGTGTCTTGCGCGCTGCCACCATGACCATCGTGCAACTCGATCGTGAAAGAATATATACCTACGAAAAAACCATCAACATTGATATTTATCACGGTTCCGTTGATCCAAGTGCCATTGGCAACGGGGTTGCCGTCTCGCGTCACCGTGTAATTCGTGGCTGCAATCGTGTCATCGGTGATGGTCCAGTTGATGGCATGACCAGTCGTGGCAAAGAAGAAAAATTGGTCAGGCGGTCGCGTGACGTTCGGTTCATTGTTAAGGACCGTTAAGAAAACCATGTCTTTCACGGGCGATCCGAAGCCATCCCTGATCTCGATCGTGAAATTGTATGTTCCGATAAACAAACTCGTGATGTTCGTGGAAATCACTGTTCCGGATGTCCATGTGCCGGTTTGGTTCACCGCGCCATCCTTGTACACCGTGAAGGTCGCTACGTTGATGCTTGGGTCCGTGATCGTCCAATTAATATATTTTTCCGTAGTACAATAATGATAGATTTGATCCGGTGGCGAATCCACCCGCGGTGGCAAGTTTCGTACCTTGGCGACGAGCTGGTCTTGCGTGTTCTCACCAAGACCATCGTTATACGTAATCGTGTAGTTAAAATCGGAATCGAGTGATAATCCATCGATAGAATAATTGATTTTCGTTCCAGGAATCCAAATTCCGGAACCAACCAGGGTACTGTTTCGATAAATGTTATAGGATGGCGCCACATTGCCAACATCGGTCACGCTCCACGAGAGCACGTTACCAATCGAATTCCATTCAATCGTGCGATCTTGCAAATGAGCGATGACTGGTTTATCGTTAAAACTATATTTTTCGAGGTACCAATCCAGGCCATTATACCCGCTAATATAAAAAGTGCCAACTTCTTTTCCAGCCGTGACGTGTTTTCCCGGCATATTATACTGTATCCATTGTTGCTTGCCCATAATGTTATATTTTGCAACAAAGGAGAATGAATCGACTTGCGCGCATAAGAAGATGCGCCCGTCCTTGGCAGCAATGGATTGATCACTCTTAATTGCGGATGTTAAGCCAGTATCGACCATCTTGTTCCAAAGGAGGTCGCCGTTGAGATTGTATCTCAATATGAATACCTTGATAGTGCTTCCGAAACTCCTTGTTGTACCTGTCACGTAAAGTGCATTTCCATCGATTACCAGCTTCGCGCCCTTGTCATCGTTCAACCCACCCCAGATCTTGGACCATAAATGTTTACCCCCAGTGCTATATTTTTGGATGACCACGTCGTATCCGCCGGCTGTACCATCGTTCTTGAAACCGGTAACGTATACCGCGTTCTCGGCGGGATTGACCACGATATCGGTTCCATAATCATCGTTCATCTGCCAGGGCGGGAGCATCCCGGCTATTTCAAACGCGAAAAGAAATTGACCTGAAAGCGAGTATTTATACACAGTACCCGCGCAAGATAACAGATACACGCCATTCTTATCCGTGCACAAGGCCCCAATAGCCTTCGAACCAACACCTGCATAGATGTTGTTCGTGTATTGCGAGATCACCGTGCCCTGGCTGTTTAACACGGCGAAAATGGATGTTTCTGGCGAGCTCGAGTAGGGCTTTGCATTATACCCGAGGTATATGTTTCCTGGAGTTGGGGCGATTCGAGGATTATAACGAGAGAGGGCTGCACTAAGTTTATAATTTCTCGTCATCAAGGTTGTTCCATCGGTCGAGTTAAGTTTTTCCAAGCGTGAAGTGTTACCATCAAAACTCGATGCTTGATAGAGATTATTGCTATCCGTTTTAAGATCCGTGACGGAATAGTTAGTCCATCCGCCAATATAACGAGACCATGCCTTGATCGTTGGGCGATCGACTGTGACGATCATCGTAGACTGCGTTCTTAGTCCGAGACCATCCTCGGCAATGATCGTGTAGTTATATGAGCCACCCATAGAAAAGCCGTCGATGTTGTACGACACGTTTGTTCCGGAGATCCACGGGACCGGGCCACCTTGCTGCACATGATCCTTGTAAACTTTATAGGTCGCGCTTCCAATCGTGAAATCTGTGAGGTACCATGGCAAGTTGTTTCCGGTCGTGCCAACATCGTAGATATAGGTCGTGAAGGGTATCGATATGGCTGGGGGAAGGTTCATGGTCACGGTGACGAAGATGGTATCCTTGACGATGCCCTCGATCTTATCATCGACGATGATCGTGAAATTATGCTTGCCAAGCGGGAGAGTATCAAGATTCAAGTTGACTTCTGTCCCAAACGCCCAGGATTTTGGTCCATCGAATAAACTCCCATTGCGCAAGATTTGATACGTGGGGTTGGCATAAGTGATATCCTCGATTCTCCAACTTATCGTGTTGCCCGTGCTTCCGAAATAAAACGCAATGTCCTCGCTTCCGGTCACTATTGCCTTTCCAAGATGCACAGGTTTGCCTTGATCGCCGTAATGAAATGCCTTGTTATTCAGGTTCAGCTTGAAGGCCAAATCATTATCAAGATCCATGGACCAGATGCCGTTGTGCTTGAAAAATAGCATGCCTGAATAATAATCGCCAGTCCCCAGCCGGTTGGATTTTTTCATTTGTAATATACCTCGATCTGGCTCAAATGTTATCGCATAAGTTCGACCGAGCAACAAACCACTAACCTTGAACGGAATCTTCACCCATTCTGGATCCGTTTTAGAAAGCCAAGTAGAATCATAATCAACCACTACCTTGTGCAACGTAGTGAGTGCCGGTTGACCGTCAATGTTGATTTCTCTCAAGGATACCTGGACAGTTTCTGGTCGTGGTCCGGCCGTGATATCCGCCACCTTGACTTCGATACTATCGATCGACGTGTATAACCCTGTCGATGGCAAGAGGAAGCTCTGGCCAAGACCGTCTCCCACGTGATTGCTCATGTCCATGTTAAATACGATATCCACGCCGGGAGTGGCAACCCACGAGTCGTTTGATGAATAATATTTCAAAGCCGAGCCACCTCGATAATTCCAGTCTATTGAAGATATCTTGTGAATACCATTTCCTACATTTTTGATTAGAAAAGCGTATGTTTTCCCAGGAACCAAACCCGCAAACGAGAAGCCATTGATCGTATTCCATACATAATCATATGAAACACCCCCGACGAAATCCCTATATCGCATCGATCGAGTGACCAAGACATCGCGAAAGCGAGGGATTCCTGTATTATCATCATAAGCAACGAGTGAAATCTCAACAGGCTTATCCGGCGACGTTCCATAAATGTAGCGAGACTTGAGTTGTAGCTGATCCAGGTTCGTTCCCGTGGCCGTAAATGTTTGTCCGCACATTACATCGTTTTCGGCGAATGAAACATAGTCATTGTGATCATAATCACTATATCTTACCACGGTCCCGAACTCGATCTGGAAGCAGAGATCAACACCATATTTGTTAACTGTATTACGCGGAATTTCCCAGTAACTTGGGCCATTTGGATTATAGATCTTTCGAAGACAGAAGCCACCAGGATAATCGCAGATTCCCTGATCTGTAGAGACTGCTGCTAGCCAATCCACTGCACAGCTAGCTTCCATGGCCAGTATATATTGCGATCCAACCGCCAGGTCTTGACATGAGAAACTTATAGACTTCCATGTATTGAACGCGTTTGCCCACGAATCTTGATAGGAGATGTATTTGTAAAATAAAGGCTGTCCAGAAAGCGATCCCTGTTCCGTCGATGACATTACCAGTTGTTCATACTTGTAAATGGAAAATTTGACATCATATATAGTACGACTATTAGCATCTGAATTGCATGTTTTTAACTTGATACTGCGAATCGATGGCTGGGTAGCCGTGAAGGTTTGGGCGAGTCCATAAGCATCAATTTTATAGGAGGACGCGGTGCTTGCAGGAAAAGCGTAATCGTGATATATATCATCGTTCATGACGATCTGGAAATTCAAGTCGCATTCCACACCATCATTGATGTATTTCCCGAAATTGAATGCATCCGAGCTAGACGTTCGCACGTACAACGTTCCGCCTAGGTAATCCTGTTGCTTGTTGTTCGATACATAAGCACCAAGATAGGTGCTAGCAGGATCGGCATTCATGACAAGGATATATTTCTGGCCAGAGATCAAGCCAGAACACTTGAAATCAAACTGTCGCCAAGAGGTAGTTTGATCTGTCATGCCCCACGTGCTTGCATATGTATAGGTTTGATAATTCATACCTCCCGAGTTAAGGTTCAGATTATCGGGATTGTATGGTTTAACCCAGATGTTAACATAATTTGGAACGTTCGAGGTAGATCGTAACGCGCGGACCTTTACCGATTCGATCGTTATACCTGTGGCAGTGAAAACTTGCGCGAACCCGTACACATTCTGGAGGGCGATTGTAGATCCGGAATTACTTGAAATGACATTCTTGCTTACATCGCTCGTCTGCCACGAATCCTCCATCGTGTTTGCTATTATGGACGGGGATATGGACGTGGGTAGCAAGATGATCTCGAATGTCAAATCTCTTTGCTGGCGTGCCCAGGTTGCAGCCGCGGGATACAGTGTTGATGACGAGACCATATATCCGGCCATATACTCGAAACCGCTTCCTAAGGAAGTAGATCGGGCGGACATGACGGATAACACATTCGCGCTGCATGTGTCCAGCGTAAAAGCATAATATTGGCCTGGGGTGACGGTCACCGGCGTTGGAAACATCAAGGACACCCAATAATTGTCACCTTCTACTCCGATGAAAGCATTGGTACGGAAATTCGTGAGTGGGCTGGTACCCGGTAGACCCGGACTCGCCACACCAGCCGATGAGAGCTGAACGACGAGCTCCGTTGGGATTGCCGAAGCGGGAAGATCTGGATCGGCACGGGTCTGGAGACGAATGCCATAAATCGTGCTCGTCGTGGCTTGGAATACTTGTCCAATGCGGGCACCTCTTGCCCATGGATCAGTAAGAAGTGGGAGGAGATTTTGACCCTCTGTATAAAACGGATCCCACGAGCAAGCAAAAGCATCAACGTATGCAACACCATTACTTAAATCTGTCCTAAAGCCAATTCGTTGAACACCTTCTCCCGGTGCTATTATACCAGAACCTACATACGCGTTATCTACGTAGAAATCACCAATAACTTGATAATTAGAACTTTTATAGCGAATTTTCACGTGATGCCACGCGTCGAATGTCCAATCTGCGATTTTCTGATAAAATGGCTGATAAGGAAGATTTGTTATTATTGCAGCAGGATAAGTTGACGAATAAAAGCCGATATAATTAGGACAAGCCCCTTCATCATTATACACGTTGAATTCACAAGTGTTTCCATTTGGGATATACAGCCAGAATTCGACGAATCCATTAACGTGTCCTTTACTAGTGACACTAGTTTGAGGTGTCGGCATATTCAAGGCCGGTATAGCCATATGGTATGTATATGACGTGCCATCGCGGTGATACACTTTCCCGAAATCGTAGTTGTTGTTAAGAGAGACGTAAAAGGAATTTGCAGGTGGTAATCTCATACTGTTGTATATAAGAAGTGTTTTACTTACCTTTACGCATGTGTTATGACCTTTAAAATCAGCAAATGTGCTGCCATATAGTCTAACATCCGAGACCGATCGTGGAGAATATCCTCGAAATGCTTTCAAATCAAATGTTCCCGCGTATAGATTCGATGCCTCTAAAGTCTGTTGTAATTTTTGCGTTAACAAGAAAATTGTTGTAGGGAAAACTGGGCCTAAATTCAAGAAATCCTCCGAATAAGTGACGCTGAACTTGGTGTTTGTTTGGTCCGGAATTTCCCCTGTCACTCCACGGTACGCATCTTGTATAATTGGGAAGGGATTATATATGATGACATTTCTATCACGCAAAATTCGTCCTGCAAACCAAGTTTTGTCAAGTATACTTAATTCTGGTGTGGCTATCGAAATCGTGATCGTGTATGTCAAAGACGATCTAAGGGAATGCGGTTCGGAAATATAGCGTATGCTTCCATCTGAATAAGGCCGAGAATTGTACAACGGTGCGAATAACTTCACCGGGGAGGCGGGTTCGTTAGGATCACCATAGTAAGGTAATACTTCACGAATGCATTCCCAGTATACACCCGATGTTATGACTTTATCACCGGTCATATCGTTTGGTAGGGAAGAAAGAGCATCTTCTAGCTTAATATCATAAAACAAAGTCATAGTTTCCTTTCCAAGCCCATCACGCGCCTTGAAACCCACTGACCAGTAATTTGAAACACCACCATGTACGTTTTTTTGTTTCTCAACCGAAACGTGCGAGATGCTCCAGAATGCTTGGTTAATTTGCTGGCGCAGTTGCCGCAATTGCTCTTGTCGCTGCTCCTCGGCTTTCTGTTGTTCGATCGCCATAAAGATCAACGTTCCGATGACGACAAATCCCGCGGCTATGAGGCCGACGATGTTGCATGTCGATGCCAGGGCAGCAGCGCATGTCCAACCAAGCGCCGCCCCGACGATCGCAACTACCGCGACAGCAGATATTATCACGGAAACCACGCTCATTACAACCTTGAAAGTGGCAAATTGAATATAACCCGAGTCACCTGTCTCATACGCTTTACTTAATTCATCGATATCTTGCAGCAGGCTGATAATGCTCACGACGCACCCGATAACGGCAGAAATCCCTTTGCCGAGTAATTTAATACCTTCTACGGAATATTGAGCCAGATGTCCAGAGGATTTGAGCAAGACGAGGCAATGAATAGCTGCCGATGCTGTTAGCGAGATGCCGCTCATAATATCTTGTAACATCTCGTAGGAAAATTGGCCATGATACTCCGTGGAACAAGATTCTGCAAATGATAACCACGTGTAAAGCAAACGGAAGACATCTATCGTAACCAGCACGGTATTGAATGTCTCACTTTCCGATAACCAGGAACCAAAACTCGGGTAACCAGGTTCTCCATAATCCACACCATAAGTGCAGGTCAAGTACTTCTTGATCACACCCGATGTGCTTACGATCAAAGCCATTGTTGTTTGGATCCCAATTGCGGCGATGTTCATTGGTTGAATTTCGGCATCAAGAGCGGATTGGTACAAGGCATTCGTGTGGTACAAGGAGATTTTCGTGTCAATCCAGTTGATACTTGATAAGTCATTGTAAACATATCTCGTGCCTGACCTGTTAGAAACAGACACGGTCACCTGTTCCGCCGATTCGAGCGCGTGCCATAAAACCGTGGAGATCGTCCTTGCCTTGTTGAAATTGGGAGTGATTGATTTCCAGTTTATTACCCCCACGAGCGTAGACCCAGCTTTAAGACACGCGGAAATAGCGTCGATGGAATTCATATAAGGAATATATTTTACTGCAGAATCGGTAAAGTTCGAGATCGGGTTATTCATCGTGTCAAGTATTGCATCACCTTTCACATTCTTGACAAAACCGAGGTATTTCAACATATAACTTGCATACCCGTATTGTTGCTTGAAATTATTTGCATTGACGACCGCATATGCAAATCTGGATGCCGTGATGATGGATGCGGATTGAATCGTGAACGCACTTTCATAATCGTATACTTGAACAAGACGCGATGCCCTCCCGGGTTCAAGCATGTATACAGCGTACACCACATCGAATCGCAAGAACTTTTCTGGCCTCAAGTCGCCATCATCGTCATCCCATGAATCACGATCGCTGAATTCAAAAGTAAAAGCATAATTATTCAGGTTGCTTTGGTTTGATGGCTTGAGCGGCGTAATTGAATAATCCCGGAACGTGCCATCCTCGGATTCAAGGGGATCTTGAATGCTATCGAACCAAGTTTCGTCAATACTCGTGGACGGAATCAAGAGATCCTCGGATAGTTTGTATCCGTGCACAAGCGTGTCGACGGCATAACCAGACGAAAAACGTAATGTGTTGTTTTCTACCGTGTTCCCAAACATCCGGATAGCAGGAATAATGGAAAATAGATTATTCCCCCACGGGCGCCATTCTTCCGAGAAAAGAGAGACATCCTCCAGATGCACGTCGATCTTGTATTGCACGTAATCCGGGGATTTGGCCAGGATATTCTCTCCAATTGTGTAATCGAAACGCTCGTCAATGCCTTCAATCCACGACGCTTTGATGTTGTCAATGAATAAATCGCAAGATTTGGTTTCTATAGAAGAGATCGTAAACGTCCGAATGATATTCATTAAATGACTGGACTTAGTCCTGTATCCTCCGGTAGTGCCATATTCGATTCCGTTAAGCGAAAAAAACCACCTGTTTCCATCGACGATCCGGATCTTCACGTGATTCAACGAATTGGCGGTCCACGCGTAGTTAAATGGAATTGCCGTAGCATCATCCTGGAATAAAAGCACATTGCTGTAAGTGAGATAGCTCGAAAGGAAGCTTGTTTTTATCCAGTCCCGCCCGTTCTTGTCGCCGATGAGCAGATTGAATTGCGAGCCGGGCTGAATGAACAAATCATACTCGATGGACACGGGAAAGCTCGCGCTTGGGGTTATCGGCGTGGGCATAGAAAACAAGTAATCCAGGTATATGCTATTCTGTGGGGTTGCATCCGTGTTCGTGAACCGGCCCATCATCGATTGACCATCCGGATGGCTAGCCTTGAAAGCAATATTTGTCAAAATAGACTGCGTTGCGCTTACCATCCACTTATTGCCTGGATAATCGACTTGAGCCCTCACAACTTGCTGCGTTTCGAACGTGGCATCTATTCCCGAAGTCCAGCTGATATCAATATTATCGAGATAAATATCACAGAATATAGAGGTATAAGGAGTAAACTCAAGTTTAACGATGAGACCCACCCAACTCCATACCAAGCTTCCAGAGCCAATTACACGCCCGTCGATTGTTACCGTGTAAGCACCAGCGGAATAATAATTGCCTTGTATTTGGATCGAGAAAGGCACGTTATATTTCCATGCCCCTTGTGTTGTCAAGTAATAAGAAGAAGATCCCCCATTATATCCAACACTTCCTTCGGAACCTCCAAAAAATAATTGAATATTTGGAGCGGGATTTCCACCTTGATCATAAATCATCATGTAGAAGGGTATGGTCTTGTATTGATCTGTTATTATTAATTCAGCAGAAAAGGCGAAATCGCCATCTCCACCTGCTGGAAAAGGGACAGAAACGGATGGTGTTCTTGTAGTATCATCATCCTCGAGATGTGCTCTATGGCTTCCGAGAAAGGAATCAAGATGGCACGATGTTTGGGTACTTCCTCCAGAATTAAATTGTACATCCATTTTTCCCGTATTATAAGATTCCTTGTCATTCGGGATGGCATCTAAACCATCTATCAACCCGTCGTCGTCGCTGTCCCTATCATATCTATCGAACGTGCCCACATTAGTTTCAATCATATCTACAGCATTATCGCCGTCCGTGTCCTCCTGACCATTCAAAACCAAGGGTGCGTAGGGAAATACTTGTCCCGTTGAACCAATTGACACCGCCCCCGTAACGAGCCTAAGCGAGGAGTATTTCCCTGTCATCTTGTATTGTATTTGATACATACCATCGAGCAACTCACCATTCGGTGTGAGGTCAATGACATTATTGATGTAGCTAAGTCGCTCTTGTTCGTCATATGTGAAATCCTCGTTCACATTCATAATGTAGATCTCGTCTTGCCCATCCGTGTTGTGCGCGAAACAGTCGTTAGAGCAACTTAGCGTCGCTTCGGTCGTCCCATCTCCATTGAACCATGCTATGATCGAGCCCCACAACTCACCGGCACCGAGCGCTAAGTCGGTTATTGGCGTCATATCAGGTCCGAACCGCTCGAAAGTGTACCACGACTTCTCCTTTTCCACCGGGTCCAACCCAGTCGCGCCGGCCGGGGTGATTCCTTCGATATTGTTTATCACCTCGAGATACGTGGGTAATCCATCCGAATCCGCGTCCCCGTCGGTCACTGCCACGATAGTCGTGCTTATCGAGGTGCCGTACTGCGCTTTATTGCCGAGTTTCACCTGGATCTCGTTAATCTTGTACGACCACCCAGCCGGGAACTGCCAGCTCCACCAACCACGCGAGTCGACCATCCGCGTCTTGCACGGCGTGCCACCAGTCTCGTCAGCGAATGGTTGCAACTCTAAGACCTCCGAACCAACGGTCACCTTTACCCGGAGGTTTTCCACGACTTGCTCGATATTGGCTGTCACGGGCTTGAAAAGCAAGTATCCCCACGGTCCTGTCTTGATCGGTATTCGAGTTGCCAGGTAATCCGTCGTGATGCTCTTAGTGGCCTTGTATAGCACCGCAGGCGTCACGGAGATACCTTTCAAGATGCTGCCTAGCGGGGCGCCGCCGCTTGCGGTAACCTCGATGTCGAACTGGTTCACGGCACCGAGATTCTCGAGCAAGATGATGGAGTCGTTGATTAAGCCGATGCCCCCGGCTACCGGCACGAACGTGCCATTACGCAACAAGTCAAGCTTGATGTCAATGGTGTCCAGCACGGTCCTTGTCTCGATGAAATCAACGATCATAACGGCTTTGGCTGCATTGCCCGTATTTCTCACGGTAAACCGTGTCGTGAGCCCATCTTCCGCGCTGGCGTACCAGCGGCCGGTGTAATTAATATTCGTGTCCAAAATCGGCGATTGCGCAATGGTGTTGCCAAACGTCGTTGTATTTCGTTCCATCGCGCTATCCGCGATATCCTTGAAAAAAGTAATGTAATCGAAACAAACTGGGAGCGTGAAACAGGCGAGAAGAACAACAGGAATAGCTTTTCTCTTCCAAGTTCGTGACTTGCACGCGATGGTGCTGCCGAGATCAGCCCGTATTGATGTTTTGGTCTTTTTTATCATGATCGATGTGCATCTTCAGAGGTCTTTTAAAATAAGAATAAGAATTCCATAGATTGAGTGGTAGTATTTTGAGAATTTAGGTGATTTTTTGAATTGTCTTGATAATTCATACTCAATCTTGACAAATATCTCCATTTTGACAGCCCTTTCATCTTCGTTTGCTGGATCCGATAACATGCTTTCCCCGGTGTTTCAAGGGAGAGGTTGTCCTCGTATATTATCTATTGATTTATTTTCCCTAAAAAATGTATAGGAGAAAAATCGGTGGAATTTACAAAATATTTCACCATATCAAGCGGATTTCTTTTTAACCTTCTAGGAACATCATTTTATTGGATTTTATATTGAAAGAGACGAATTTATGATCGAAGAGGTATTGATGAAAAATGCGTTCAACTGTGCAAACCACGTTCTTGGCGTTACTAACCGTTTCCGTTATCTGGTGCTGCGCACCGGGAGCAGCAATCGTCACCAACCCCGTGTGTCACGGGAACTGGCGACTCTGCGGCACGTGCGATGATGGCAATGATCGCAAGGAGGCATGGTTCCAACTCATGAGCGCCGGACAATACATCACGGTATTGGCAAATTTTTCAGCTCAAATGTATGACCTTCGCCTAGAGCTTTACACTTCGGCCAACGTTCAGCTCACGTACAATCATACATCCTATTCAACCGCAGTATCCTTGAATTTCACTTTACCGAATCACGAGATTTTTTATTTGGACTTGAAAGGCAGGATTTCTGGGAGCGAATGGACCGTCGATACCGATTTTGACGTTCAAGTCATAGGAACGGTGGAATCATTCGGTTCAACGACAGGTTGGTGGCCGTTATACCCGTTCATGCCGTACATCATCCTTGGGATAGTTACCGTGGCGACCATCATTGCCATTGTGTACCTTATCCGGTATTCCGCCCGAAAAAAACGCGATCGTCTACCTAAAACAGATTATGATGACCGTGAGGAGCAAGGTGAAAGGGAAACAAGTTATGCTCCTTGAAATTGATCAATTCTTTATATAATCGCAATAGCACGACGATAAATTGATCTACAAATTATATATCCCTTTATTTTCAATTTATGGCCAAGGATCTTGAACCTCTTGCCCGATAACCGAAATTGATCACACTTTTTAGCATATAATTTTATTATTTATGCGCGGGGACCGAAAACGCGGGATCCATAATCGTAACAAGGTTCGACGAGTTGAATTTGATGCACCTTCCGCTAGAAAATGCGGAGGAACTGGATAACGGCCTTTTATTAATCCGCGCATTATTTAATGCAAGTAACTGGATTTCTCGCAATTAGGCTGCAAGATTTCAGCACTATAGCGAGGCCGTGACACGACATCATGCTCGACACGCGACGTGGCAAGGAGCAGATGAATGTTTTGCTCTTGGAAGGCATCCACGAGTCTGCCGTGAAAAATTTCAAGGTGGCAGGCTTTAAAAACATCGAGATCTCCAAGAACGCAATGCCCGAAGATGAACTCGCCAAGAAAATAAAGGAGGTGGACGTGCTCGGGATTCGCTCGCACACCCAGGTACCAGAACGCGTCCTGAACTCTGCAAATAACCTCCTCGTTGTTGGTTGTTTCTGCATCGGGACGAATCAAGTAGACTTGAACGCAGCGATGAATCGTGGTGTCCCCGTCTTCAACGGCCCGTATAGCAACACCCGCAGTGTCGCGGAAATGGTGCTCGGGGAAATTATCATGCTCCTCCGGGGTGTTCCCGAGAAAAATGCAAAGGCGCACCAGGGCGTTTGGGTCAAGGGCGCCAGCAATTCCTACGAGGTGCGTCATAAAAAGCTCGGCATCGTTGGTTACGGCAACATCGGCACCCAGCTCAGTTACATGGCAGAGTCTGTTGGTATGCACGTGTATTTTTATGATATTTTACCAAAGCTTCCCCACGGCAATGCAATGTCGGTCCCCAGCTTGAAGAAACTGCTCGCCGAATGCGATGTCATCACGCTCCACGTTCCCGAGACGCCGGAGACGAGAAACATGATCGGGGAAGAACAAATCGCAGCCATGAAGCCCGGGAGCATCCTCATCAATGCTGCCCGCGGCAGCGT
This sequence comes from Candidatus Sigynarchaeota archaeon, assembly GCA_030587525.1. Lineage (GTDB taxonomy): Archaea > Asgardarchaeota > Lokiarchaeia > Sigyniarchaeales > Sigyniarchaeaceae > Sigyniarchaeum > Sigyniarchaeum tengchongense. The sequence continues at coordinate 15,429 of JAUQYW010000040.1, forward strand.
CGTCGATATAAATGCACTCGCAAGTGCCTTGAAACGTGGTCATCTGGCGGGTGCAGCCATTGACGTGTTCCCTGACGAACCAAAGAGCGATAACGAAGCATTCACCTCGCCATTGCAGCAATTCGATAACGTCATCCTCACGCCGCACATCGGTGGCAACACACGGGAGGCACAAGAACACATCGGCGAGGAAGTAAGCGAAAAACTCGTCAACTTCGTCAGTTACGGCTCCACCATGCTTGCCGTGAACTTCCCGCAAGTATCCCTCTTTTCCCCACCAGGCCTGCACCGCGTGCTGCACATCCACAAGAACATTCCGGGAGTACTTTCTGCCATCAATAACGTTTTCAGCGAAAATCACGTGAACATCGCGGGCCAATACTTGCAAACGAACACGGACATCGGGTACGTGGTCACCGACGTGGAAAAAGATTATTCCATAGGTGCACTGGAGAAATTGCGGAATGCCCCAGGCACGATCCGTATGCGCGTGATCTCGTGAGAGCCCGCTGCATCTATTTTTCATCTGCTTTTACCAATCGTAGAAAAAAATAAAGCAGAATTATATAGAACCGAAGGAATCTTAACCAGAGAGTCCAATTTCCAGGCATTCCTTGAAAACCTGGACAAACTTGTCGTCGTCCTCGGGTTTCCCGACGGTGATGCGCTGGAATTCATACAAGGGTCTTTCCGGGTATGTCCTGACGAGGATCTTTCGCTTTTTCAGCTCCCAGAAGATTTTTTGGTTGATCTTCTGGTTGGTCTCATCGTTACCCACGGCGATCTTGATGAGGATGAAGTTAGACTCGGTCGGGAACACCTGGATCTGGGGAATCTGCTTGAGCATGCCCACGAGGCGATTTCTCTCGTTCTTGACCTTCTTGATAGTCTCGTCGACTTCAGACTGGTGCTTGAGGGCGGCCAGGGCCGCCACCTGCGCTGCCATGTTCACGTTGTATGGCTGCTTGACCTTTCGTATGCCAAGAATGATATCCCGGTTTAATGACACGATATAACCAATGCGTAATGATGCCATGCTGTAGGATTTCGAGAACGTGCGCAAGATGATAAGGTTGTTGTATTTCGTGGTCAACCCAAGTGCGGAATCCTCGGCAAAATCGATATATGCCTCGTCGACCGCGACGATGCCCTTGAAGGTCTCGCACACCTTCGCGATGAGGTCATTTGGCACTCTAGAGCCATCGGGATTGTTCGGGCTACAGAAGATCATGAGCTTCCCAGGCGTGGATATCGCCTTCTGTTCTGGGATCGTGAAATCGGGATTGAGCGGGATTTCGACCGGCACCGCGTCGTAGATATCGCACAAGACCTTGTACATGCCATAGCTCGGGCTGAAAAACACGACCCGGTCATTCTTGTCGATGAAGGTCTTGAAGATCAAGTCGAGTAACTCGTCCTCGCCCGCGCCAACGACGATGCTATCCATCTTGAGGGAGGATTCCTTATTTACCCGCACGTTGAATGCGAGCTGCTTCTTGACCTCGTTGGCATCGATATCGGGATATTTCCTGAGATCCTTGAGCCCGTTCTTGAGATCGTTGATCACCGAGGCTGGCGGCTCGTAGGGGTTTTCGTTCGTGTTGAGCTTGATCCACCCGGCCTCGGGTTGCTCACCCGGGACGTAACCCTTGAATTTCGCCATGAATTTTCTAAAATATTGGGACATGTTATCACTTTTTTACCTTGAATTGAAGTCAATTCGTGTCTCGTTTATAGATTGTCCAATCTTGCATATATTTTTTTCATTTGGTGTCAAGCATCCCCTTTGTTGATGGAATGTCATCTTTTGCTTGCTCGTCGATCTTCATCGCCATGCGGAGTGACAAGGCCAGCGCTTTCACGGCCGCTTCGACCTTGTGGTGATCGTTTTCGCCATACAACACCTCGATGTGGACATTGGCCTTGAGATTCTGCGTGAACGTGAGCAAGAAATGCTCGATATCTTCCACTTTCATGCCCTCGATGTCGAGGCCCTCGAGCTTCAGGTTGCCCACGAAGTAGGAACGTCCCGAAATGTCGAGCACGCAGCGAGCAAGGCTCTCGTCCATGGCCATGTAATGGTTGCCGAACCGGTAAATGCCTTTCATCTCGCCAAGGGCTTCCCGCATGGCTGTCCCGAGCAAGATCGCCGTGTCCTCGATCACGTGGTGATCCAGGTCGCCGGTCGCGTCCACATCCATATCGATCCGCCCGTGCTTGGCGATCATCTGGAGCATGTGCGTGAAAAAGGGAACTTTCGTGGTGATATTAAAGTTTCCCTTTCCATCCAGGTTGATCTTGACCTTGATCGTGGTTTCTTTTGATGCTCGCGTTTTTTCCGCGACCCTAGCAATCGAACCTTTCATATTCACCACAACGCGTTGGATAATCTCCAATACTGAATTAGAATCCCGCTTTAAATTAACTAACGTTCGACATTCTCGTTAAAAAATCAAGTTCCATTTCAAAAAAAAACAAGATAGAAAAAGGATCTATCAAATCATGACATTTTTATGGCAATCCGGGTTTGGACATTGCATGAGTTTATTCCTGTACAGCGTGTAATGTTCCTTGCTCAAAGCGATAGGCTGGGTGCAGTATGGGCATGCCTTGACATATACCATCGGATTGTTACAAACAGGACAGCTTTCCCACGCGTCGAAGTTTGGCTTTTCGGGTTCATGGTACTGTGCACAACTGCTACAATAAAACTTGGCTTTCTCAGCCATTACTGGTTGCTTGACCCCAGCGATTTTGATCGTGTCATCGAGTTCGATCTTGTTTCCACAGCTCCAGCAGCCCTCGCCGTTATTCGCGAGGGTAATCGCACAATTGATGCAATAGAACGTGTTACAGTGCGGGCAAGAATAATTGGCGCCTTTTATCGGCCCTTTATGCACAATGCATGCTTTCACGTCCATAGTCGCGACTACTTCCTTCTCGGTCTTTTGCAACTCCGCAAGGGCTTCCGCGCTCATCGGTTGCTGTACCTCGGTTGTACCCTTCGCTTTCCCTACAAAAGCTTTTTCCGGAATCTTTTCGGGGAACGTCGTTGCAGGTAGTGTTTTTCTCGGGAGCTGCTTTCCTGCCAATGTTTTCTTGGCTTTCTTTTTCCGGCTGGATACCGACGCCACGATTGCTATTCCCACGACCGCGGCGCTCAAGACGCCGATCAGCAAGCCATATTGCTCGATGAATGTTGGTGGTGGTATAAAGGTAGCAGTGACTTCGAACTGGCCTGTACTAGTCGTGTGCGTCAACAACCCATCGCTACATGTGAAATAAAATGAATGGTTTCCCTGAGTGAAGACAAGCGATACCACGTAGATGCAACCATCGGAATACGTGACATCTGCCGTGTTTTGCTTCACCATCACATGCTGATCTCCATCAACAATCACGCGAACATAGCTCGGTGCATCGTTCTCTGCATCGGTATAGATGACAGAGAACGTGAAATTCGTCGTGGAAGTTCCGCTTGCCGGAATGACTTGATGGGAGGAAAGTACTGGTGCCGTGTTTCCTTGAACGACTTGCGGCTTGTTGATGAGTCCCGTGTTTGCAGCGTATATCCCGTCAGAACAATTAACCCGGAACTGGTACCATCCAAGGGAAGTCAACGTGGTAGCGTAATAGTAATCTTTTCCATCCCTTGCATCAGTGTCCGCTGCATTGCTGGTTTGCATCATATACAAGGTTCCATTGATAGTGATCGTGATGATCGCGGGAAAATTATTGTCCAAGTCAAGATACCGGATTGTAAAATTAAAAACTGTCGATTGAGTACCGGTTTCTGGAGTCACCGCAGGATTTAGGAGCATGGGCGCGTTGTTATTCACGACCGTCACGTTAAAGTTTGCGATGGCAGTCGTCGCAACATCCAAGCTGTCACTGCATATGAAGTAGTAGAACCTGGTACCCGCGAGGAAATTCATCGAAAACCCGTACGAGCAACCGTCCGTATACGTGTTATCCGAAATATTTTGCTTCGACATGGCATATTGAACCCCGTCCACGACGACGTGGACATAAATCGGGTTGTTGTTGTCGGCATCAGTGTACACGACCGAAAAACTGAAGATTTGGGACGTGGTGCCGCTCGATGGAGTAACTTGACCTGAACCAAGCGTGGGAGGCGTGTTAACCAAGACCACTTCGGGCTTGTTGATGAGGGCCGTGTTCGCGAGATAAAATCCATCGGATACGTTAACCTGGAACTGATACTGCCCGAGGTCGCTGAGCGTCGTAATGTAAAAATATCCCTTTCCGTTGGTCACGTCAGAATCGGTGGGGCTAGTGGGTTGCATGATATATGACGACCCATTGATCGTGAGCGTGATGATCGCGGGAAGATTATTGTCCGAATCGAGATACACGACGGAAAAATTGAAGCTTGTTGTCTGATACCCTATTTCCGGTGATACGGTGGGGTTCAACAGCATCGGAGCATAGTTGTTGATAATCGAGACTGTAAAATTGCTCGTGGCCGTCGTGCCTGTCGCAAGTCCGTCGCTGCAATTAAAATAGAAAACATAGAAACCGATGGGAAAAGTGCTCGAATAAATGTACAAGCATCCATCCGTGTACGTGTTGTCACCAGGGGTTTGCTTCAACATAGCATATTGGGTTCCGTTCACGACGACGCGGACATAAAATGGATTGTTGTTCTCGGCATCCGTGTACACCACGGAGAAGGTGAATGTTTGCGATGGGGTTCCGCTCAGTGGAAAGACTTGCCCCGAGCTGAGTGTTGGAGTCGTGTTCAACAAGATTACCTCAGGTTTGTTGATGATGCCCGTGTTCGCGAGATATGTTCCGTCTGAACAATTGACCTGGAAGACGTATTGGCCTACCACGCTCAGCGTCGTCGCGTAATAATACACCTTTCCATCGGTGGCGTCGGAATCGGCCGGATTGGCAGCCTGCATGGTGTACACGGTTCCGTTGATCGAGATCGTGATAATCGTGGGAAAATTATTGTCTGCATCGCGATATTCCACGGTGAAATTATAATTAGTCGCCGTGTTCCCGGTTTCCGGACTCACCGCGGGGTTCAGCAGCATCGGGGCGAAGTTGTTGACGGCCGTAACAGTAAAATTGCCCGTGGCTGTCGTTGCCGTGACTATTCCATCGCTGCACGTGAAATAGAAGTATCTTGTCCCCACGGGGAATCGATCGGAAAATATGTAGACACAACCGTCCGTATATGTTGTGTCGCCGGGATTTTGCTTCGCCATGGCGTGCGGGGAACCATCGACAACGACACGTATATAGCTTGGCGTGTCGTTATCGGCATCGGTGTACGTGACCGTGAAGGTGAAGCTGTTAGTGGAAGGCCCGCTCGCCGGTGAAACCTGGCCTGAAGTTAATGTTGGCGCCGTGTTCGTTTTCACGATAAATCCTAACGTGGCTGTATAGATCGTGTACCGGCCATCGGACGATTGGACGTAAAACGTGTAAGTACCGGCCACGGAAATGGTTGTTGTGTACCGGTACAAGCAACCATCTGCGTAGTTGTTATCCGAAGTGTTCTGTTTCGTTAATGTGCCCCAATATGACCCGTTGATGTACAGCCACATGTAATTCGGGGCGGTGTTGTCTTTATCCGTGTAAACCACCGAGAAATTGAACACCGTGCTTGATGGTTGCCCTGCCGTCGGGGATACTTGCGCCTGGGAAAAGGATGGGGCGAAGTTATTGTATGTCTCGTAAAGACGGAACGCCAATTTCCACGGAGCGGCGTAACTGCCAAATTCCGGCCGCACCCGCCAGTAGAAATACGACGAAGAGAAATTCATGGTGTAGACGACTGAAAGGTTCCCCGAACCTGCGACCAAGCCCGTTTGTTGATCCACCAAGGTCGAGAATGTTGGTGATGTTGAAAGCTGCCAAGTATACGTGATGGGCCCGAAGCTCGGGTTGATCGGTGTCCATGTATAGTTCACGACGCTGCTGTAAAGATACGTGTCGTTGGCGGGCGTGAGAAGCCGCGGATACTTTCGAGTGTACGTTACCATATTTTCCAACAAACGCAAATTCCATCCGTTTACATAAGCCGACTCGGCATACACGTCAGAGATGATAAACAGACCACTTCCGCGTGACGCGGCGAGAAGTCGCACGTTCCGGTTAACCGCATCCCGCGCTAAGATGATGTCGCCAGCTTTATTACCCGTGATTCGATGGTAGGCAAGAGGAACATGTGCATTGAGGCTGGCAATAGATACTCCGTCGATGATGGGGTGATTTCCATAGCTGCGGTTGAATTCCAGGACATTGATGGTATCGGAATAAGCCGTGAATCCAAACGGCAATGTCAAGGATGATGTTGAGGAGCCAATTCCAGCGATTAAGACGACACCCCCGTTGTTCACGTAATTTTCTAGCCATGTCCGCGTCGAAGATGAACTGAAATAGGAACTGCTGTAGAAGGAATAAGGCTGGTCTCCCGCGATGATTACTTTGTCGAACCCGTTAAGCGAAACACCAAAGCTAGAGGCCGTGTACACCGTGTAGGAGATGCCTTTGGCAGTAAGGATGGTTTCCTCGGGGGTACCACCAAACGGGTTGGAATTCTTGAACAATGCCACGCGTTGGACCTGCCCAAGCTGGCCGTAACCATAGAATGGATGAACTTGCGGGCCGGCGATCACCGCTGTCGATGCAAGGTGGAGCCCGTCCGATGCATTGATGTAGAAGGTAGAGGACCCGAAACTTGGCAAAGTAAAATTCACGCAGTAAAACTTCCCGTCGCTAACTATCGTGTCCGTGGGTTTCACCTCGATCATGGGCATCGTGATCCCGTTCGCGGTCACGATAATGCTCGCGGGGAAGTTGTTGTCGGCATCCGTGTACGTGACCGTGAAATTGAATAGCGTCCCGTTGTCACCGATCGATGGT
>JAUQYW010000065.1 GCA_030587525.1 Candidatus Sigynarchaeota archaeon
GCGCAAGCCCTCGCGCTTGATGTTGGTCGCCGCGTTCACGTCCTGGTCGTGCGTCGCGCCACAAGACGGGCATGTCCAATGCCGGTCGGCAAGCGTCAACGTGCTGTTCACGGCATCGCACGCCGAGCACATCTTGCTCGACGGGAAAAAGCGGTCTATCGTGACGAGCTGTTTTCCACGCCACGCCATCTTGTATCCGAGCATGCGCACGAACGCGCCCCACGAGAAGTCCAGCGTGACAGACTTGGCGATACCGCCGTTCCACCGTTTCATGCCCGCAACGTTCAAGGCCTCGATGATGATCGCGTCATGCTCGTTCGCGAGTGTCGTCGAGATTTTTTGGAGCCAATCGGTGCGCCGGTGCCCGATCTTCTCGTAGATCCGCGCCAATCGAACCCGTGCCTTGTCCCGGTTCGACGATCCTTTCACCTTGCGCGACACGCGGCGGTGCAACCGCACGAGCCGCGGTTCAGCTGAACGGTAACACCGTGGATTCTCGCAGCGGCCATGCTCGCCGACGAGGAAGTCTCTCGAGCTCATGTCGAACGCGGCTATCTTGTTTTCTTGCAATGCAGCCAGCGGTTCGACCTTGCATTCTTGCTTCACGAGAATGGATGCAAAAAATCGACCGGTCTTGGTTCTCGACACGGTCACGCTCCGCACCCGTTCCGTGAACGCCCGGTTGTCCCGGTAGGCAACAGGGCCGACTTTCGGCAATGTCAGGTTGCGACGATGAAAATCGATCTTGACGTTGTCGTTCACGTTGATCGTCCGGTATGATTGCTTGCCTTTCCGGGACTTGAACAATGGAAACCGGGCGCGGCCGGTGAAGAAGTTGTCGTAAGCACGATCGAGGTCGATGCGTGCTTGTTGCAGCGCGATGGCATCCACGACTTTCAAGAACGGGAACGAGACTTTCCATTCCTTCTCGGTTTTTCGCTGGTTCCCGATGCTCTTGCCGTGATCCCGGTACCATGCCATTCGTTCGGCCAGCATCGCGTTCCAGATGAACCGCTTGCAACCAAACGTCTTGGCAAGCAATGCAGCCTGATCCGCGGTCGGGTAGAGGCGGATCTTGAACGCCCGGTCGATCTCCATTGCTTGTTTCCATCGCGCATGGATTTATCGATGACGGGGGTGTGCTGAATTTCTGGAGAGCACCTTGGCGCGACATGTCTTCCCGTCGTATCCACGGCCTGAAGGCCGTGGTCTTTGTGGGATTCCGTGATAAAAAGGTTTCATTGGTCGCCAGGACCAACGATCCTCGAATGCAGGGGCTTGCGATAAACGTCCCGCTTATACTTGATGGCCGGGTAGCCCATCAAGATGCTCGCGATGACCATATGCCCTTTTGGAACGAGAGAAGCCTTGCGGACGGATCCATACATGTTCGCAAATTTCGTATGGTAACCACTCCAACAAGTCCCGATCCCGAGCGTTTCACATGCGATGAGAACGTGATATCCCGCGATGCCCGCATCATTCACCGCAAACGACGTTATACCCTTCACTTTTTTTTTCGGGGCGTGGACAATCAACAAAGCTGGTGCATTGTGAAAGAAAGGATCCTCATGTGTTTTTTCCCTGTCCGTCCATTTTTTCATCGCGATGTCCCCCGTGAGCCTGGAGCGCCGTGCATATGACTCGCTGGTTTGGGACTTGACAATCCAGTAGAAGTGTTTAACGAGACTAAAGGCCATCTTGAACCCTTTTAACATCTCGTTCCGTATCAATCCCACGCGTTCCGGATCCGTGATGAAAAGGTATTCGAGCTCTTGCGCATTCTCGGCTGTCGGGATGTACCTGACTGATTCCAGAATCTGCTCCGCGTGTTCCTTGGACAGCAGCTCGCTCTTGAAACGACGGATACTCCGGCGATTCCGAGCTAGCTGGTTGAATTGCTTGAACGTGATGCCCGGTTCTTCCATTTCCGGAAAACCGCTCGCGTCCATGTGCTCGTGCACGATCGCATTTACCGGGCACACGGCAACGCAGTGGCCACATTCTATACAGTTTCCAGGATGGACTTCAACGGGGCCTGGATCTTGCATCTCGATAACATAAGCTGTACAAGCCCGGGCACAGCTGCCACACTTCGTGCACTTGGCGAGATCGATCTGAAGCATTTCTTTCACCATTTCATCATAAATATGAAAACTGAGTAAATGAAGAAATTATGTATACAATCCACTCGTGTCGTACGTCGATTTCATTTCCTGGTTCAAAGGCAAGGCGATGGAATCGACGAAATACCGGATGCCGAAAATGATGGCATTGAATTTTATGTCGAACGCGTTCATATCAAGGCCGGGAACGGTGATGTCATTCTCCACCCAGATGCCCGTCTGTTCCGAATCCAGGGAATAAAACACCGCGTTGAGCTCGAAGTTCGCGACGAGCACGCGTTCGTAAAGCTCGTGGCGCACTTTTTCAGGGACGTCTTCGAGATCCATCACCTTGCACTTGATGAAAATCCATGCCGGGTGCACGGACAAGATAGTTGTAAATTTTAAGGACATGTATTCTATTGGAACCATGATTTCGTACTGTTTGTTGTTGATTGCGATTTGCTCGAACTTTCCTCGCAGGTATTTTTCCAGCCGTGTCATTAAATCTTTAACAGCCTGCACGTCCTCGTTCATTTTTTTCTTGATATCTTCAAGTTCTTCCTTGGTCGTGATGGGCCGTTCAAAATATTTCTTTTTGTCGATGGTAAGCTTCACGGTTTCGAAATAACTGTAATCATTGTTTTGCGGGAGATTCTCCTCTTTCGACGTCGAATCAGGCATTTCCTTCTTTACGATCTCGCTCGCGGTTAATGATGACTTGGTTGTCCCGGCAGCCTTACCTTGATCTGTTGCTGGAAGGCTTTCCTCGTTTTTTTGCGTCGTCGTGGCTTTTTTCTTTCCCGTTTTGAATCACCGGCCATTCATCGTCGCAAGGGGCAGACATCCATACCATCGTTCCTCTTGCGAAATGTACGCTGCTTATGTGAACAAAACTCCATTTTGACTAATATAGAATTGGTTTTGGAAATGATATCACGAAAGCGCGAGGCGAGATTTGAATGATTCGAACAGAAAATAGCGTCACTTCAAATATCGTTCCCGAAATTCCTCGTCGGTCGCCGTGAGAAATAGGACTCCTTCACAAATGCCGATGATTGTTGGAACAAGTGTCCAGCAAAAAATAATGCACGCGATTCCGGCACCACGCTTTCCCATGTAGAACTTTTGGGCTCCAATGGTTCCGAGGAGCAAGGCAAGCACGCCAGCAGATATCCTGTTCACGGGCCTTTGAGAGCGTTGCGTGGTACTGCTGGGAACCGCAGCTCCACCCGCTTCCGAACCCGAGCTCGTCGTTGGCTTTCCGCTTTCACTGCTTGACGATTTCATCGGAACGGGGATCTCGATCTCTGCGAAGAATTGGTACCCGCAATAGGCACAAAACTTGCCTAGGCGAGGCTCGCCGCAGTTCGGACATTTGTCTTGGATGATAGCGGCAGGCGTGGTCGTCGCCGCGTTCAACGTGGCACCACAAAACGGGCAATATTTCGCAGCAGGATCCACGGCGCCACCGCATCCTTGGCATTTTTTCTGGGTATCTGGCTGGTGTTCGCTCATGCAAGGGTCACGACTTCGCCATTCATTATCCTAGAAATCGAATCGGGATTAATTCAAGGTTGGCGGGTCCGATTTTTGGCGTCACAAAATCTCGTTGAACATGCAAGCGATGTCTTCCCCGGTAAATGGAACCGGGCCTTGCTCTATTTTTTTGAACATTATGCAGAGTTCTCGCAATTTCGCTATATTTTTTGCATCAACGCCAATTTCGTGCAATTTGGTTGGACAATTGAAGCTGTGTATCCACGTGATCATCGCAGCAGCCGCGCTCTTTGCGTCATGCACGCCGGGTTCGAAAAATCGCCCAACTCTGATGAATTTTTCCGGAACTCCCATCGCAGCGCGTTCCAAGAACGGGGGAAAGACGAGCATCAAGGACTGGCCGTGGGAGATGCCGGGGGCGATCGCGCTTATCGGCTGTCCCATAGCATGCGGGACGGTCGTGCCGACGCTGGAGATGCATATTCCAGCCATCGTGTCCGCGAACGCCATCTTTTCCCGGAGATCGAGATTGGTCAAGTCTTGCACCACTGCAACCAGATTGGTTGACACGAGTCGAATCGCGTCGATGGCAAGATTATCGATGAAGGGATTCGCGTTTCGAGCGGTGAATGACTCGAATGCATGGGCAAACACGTCGAAGCCGGTCTCGATCGTGGTGCGCCGGGGGATGCCGAGCATGAGCTCAGGGTCGCAGATGGAAGCCACGGGATAGATATTCGGGCTCACGATCGGAAATTTCTCGCCAGTCTTCCGGTTGCTCACGACAGCGATGTTGGTCATGTGCGAGCCCGTGCCTGATGTCGTCGTGATGGCAATGACGGGGAGGGTTTGCTTGGATATTTTCGGCTTCTTGAAAAACACGTAATCCCACGCTGAGCCTCCTTGCGGTGCCACGACGGATATAGCCTTGGCCGTGTCCATGGCCGATCCACCGCCGATACCGACGATCGCTTCGATTTGCTTATCTGCAGCGATGCGCGCACCAGCATCGATGTCCGAAACATCCGGGTTCGGAACGACCCTGTCATAAACCGTGATGTCCAACCCAGCTTTTTCCAAAATCATTTTTGCGCGTTCGAACATGGCCGCTTGCGGTACCAAAGAACGATGTTCGTCGTGCCACGGGTGTGTAACAAGTAACACCCTTTTTCCAAGCGTGCTGGCGATTTTCCCGAGGTTTTCCAGTTGTCCCTTGCCAAAATGCAGTTTCACGGGATTATGGAAGGTGAATGATATCATACTCTCCACGGCACCACAATTTTACAACAAGTTTTTTTTCCATATAGAGTTATTTTTCTATCTATGGTTCCAGACATTCCGAAGGACGTGATTTTCACGGCATCCGGCACGCGGGGCATCGTCGGAGAGCCAACCGGCTTGACGCCCGCCTTTCTCGTGCCTCTCGCGATGGCATACAGCACGTGGCTGAGGCAATCCAGAGGCGGAAAGGTTCCATCCTTGATTATCGGCAGAGACACGCGCCCATCAGGGTATATGATTGAAGCAGGCATGATCCACGCCGTGCTCGCGACGGGCTGCGACCTGCACGTCGCCGGGATCTGCCCGACACCGGCCATCGTCCACGCGAAGCAACGCATGGGGTTGGACGGGGCAATCATCATCTCGGCCAGCCACAACCCCGCGGAATACAACGGCATCAAATTTCTCTCGCCTCAGCAACCGGGAACGTTCTTGAGCAACGAGGAACTTGATGAGATCACGACGATTTTCCATGATTCCCGCTTCCATCTTGCATCCTGGAAGCAGCCCGGCATGGTCACGCAAGCCGACGTCATCACGCCCTACTTGAAAGCAATCGCGAATTTCGTGAAACCATTCTTGAAAAGCAAGCCTCATTTCAAGGTTGCCATCGATTCCGGGGCGGGCGCGGCGAAGTATGCTACCATTCCACTCCTCCAGAATCTCGGGTGCGAGATCAAGTCCATCAACGAGAACATGACAGACACGCCGCCGTTCTTCCCGAGGGATTCGGAGCCGGTCGAGCAGAATCTCGGCCTCCTGTCAAAGACCGTCAAAGAAAACACCATGGATCTGGGAATGGGCATCGATTGCGATGCAGATCGCATCAGTCTCTGCGATGAAAAGGGCCACATCCTCCGTGAAGACGAGGGATTGGCATTGATCATGAGAAACATGCTTGACCTGTATCAAGGCCAGCGGAAGCTCGTGATCGTCACGAACGTGGCTTCGTCCCTGATGTTCGACGACATCGCGAGGGAAAAAGGCGGGGACATCATCCGGACGCCGATCGGCGAGCGGTATCTCGCGGTCAAGATGCACGAGTTGGCCCAGAAGGAGAAGGGAAAAAACCGCCCGGCGATCATCGGCGGCGAGGGAAGCTGCGGCGGGGTCATGATGCCCGAGTTGAACCTGGCACGCGACGCTTCCTTGGCAGCAGCTTGCATCATCGCGATCCTGGAAAAACGCGGCGTGCCGCTCTCGGCGCTTGCCAAGGAACTGCCAGAATATCATCTCGAGAAAGTCAAGCTCGGGGTCACCGGGCATAACCCGTTGAAGGTCATGGAACAGCTCGCATCGCTTCACGATCCATCGTCGTTTACGCGCGTCATGAACGATATCAAGTTCGCGGGCGACGGCTGGTGGGTCTTGATCCACCCGTCAAACACGGAGCCGGTCATTCGCATCCTTGCCGAAGCCCGGAGTGCAGACCGGGCCGCTAGCTTGCTCACTAAATATCAAGGGGAACTGCTCTCGCTTTTATCATCACCTTGATTCCTCAACGCCTTTTCTGCTTTTCTCTTCCGGGGAAGGATTTCCGTGATGGCAAGGTATATGGCCAGGCCCGAAATAGCAATCCAGGACTCGATAGCATAAAGGCGCCGCTTAAGGAAGAAATCGATGTCCATCGTGAGCGCGGATCCGAACAGCGGGAAAAACGATCCGTAACTGAACACGACGAAAACTTGTACGATACAATAGCCTATTTCGAATAGAAAATTACCGATGATGATCCAGTGGATGATCTGCCAGAGAGTTATTTTCGCCATGAAAACGATGTCCCGGCAAGGGAATTTAAAGGTAAAGGACAACCTACTTGTCCAACCCACTTGTCCAAGGTTGTCCACCTTTATAGTTAGAGTTCCCCCATTCCATCTCGATAATGTTCAGAAATTCGGCCGTGAATCCCGGCTTAAATGCCCCGTGATATATTCTAGGTCCACGCAATCGGGAGGTTCTGAGCATTTCCATACCATGGAATCCTTTAAACGTGAATAAAGTCGAACGCGCGTGACACGAATGACAAAGAGTACTATAAAATCAAAGAAACAAGCGGCAGCAGCCATGAATGACGAGGATTTGCCGGCTCGTGCAGGGGATGAAGAACCATTATCTCTTGAATCCCGTAATGCCGGTGATGATGATTTAATCGAAAATCCCGTCCCGGAAGCTGGTGAAATCCTTGAATCGGAAGATGAAGGGCAAGAAATTGCCTTGAAAGATGTACTAGGTGATGCTGATCCGGTGACTCTCAGCGTGAAAGACATACCAGGGGTCGGCCCGAGCATTGCAAAAAAATTGGCGGAGAGCGGCTTCTCTAACCTCAGGGCCATCGCAACGCTGCCACCGAAGATGTTGCAAGAACAGAGTGGCATTGGTGAAAAGACAGCCCAAAAAATCATCCAAGCGGCTCAAGAATTGTGCAAGATAGATTTCCAAACGGCAGATATTGTCTTCGAAAAACGAAAACAACTTGGAAAAATCGCAACCGGCAGTAACGCGTTGAACGAATTGCTCGGCGGGGGGATCGAGTGCGGTGCAATCACGGAGTTGTGCGGGGAATTCAGGACAGGAAAGACCCAAATCGCGCACCAGGCTTGCGTGATCGTGCAACTTCCCGTGGATCAAGGGGGTTTGGCCGGAAAGGCATTGTATGTCGACACGGAAGGGACCTTCCGGCCTGAGCGCATCGCGCAGATGGCCATCGCACGAAGAATGGATGTCAAGGAAGCACTCAAGAACGTGATCTATGCCCGCGCCTACAACAGTGAGCACCAGATAAATGTCCTCCGGCAGGCCCGGAAGCTCATCGAGGCACAAAACGTTAGGCTTGTCGTCGTCGACTCTCTCATCAGCCATTTTCGCTCGGAATATTTTGGTCTTGGCTCGCTTAGCCCACGGCAGCAACTCCTCAACATGCATATTCACCAAATCTTGCAGCTCGTCGATACATATGGCATAGCTGCGATCGTCACGAATCAAGTGCAAGCAAAACCCGATATCTTCTTTGGTAACCCGACGATCCCTGCCGGCGGCAATATCGTCGCCCATGGCACCACCTACAGGATATTCTTGCGTAAAGGAAAAGCTGATACACGGGTCGCGAGGATGATGGATGCACCAGGATTGCCCGAAGGCGAAGCCGCGTTCAAGATCACGGAGAATGGCATCAGCGACGTCGAGGAATGAGCTTGTAAGGCATTATCGGAGCCCGGGTCAATGATCGGGCCATCATTCATTTTATTTTTTTCCTCGACCATTTAGATAGGCGAGCATATTTACCTATTAATAAGAGTCGTTAAGACATTTCTTCCACTCCGTCTATCATAAACTGGAGGAACCCCCGTGTCAGCGCCGAAACGCACGCCCTTGCAAGCCCAATGGGAACAATTCAGGACCAGGTACGACAAATCTTACGTCCTTGCTTTTCGCTTAGGGGACTTCTTCGAGTTTTTTTACGACGATGCCAAGGACGTCTCGAAAATCCTGGATCTTGCCCTGACTGACCGTCAAGGAATCCCGCTCGCTGGATTCCCGTACGCTTCGGGTCAAGAAGCGCTAGAAAAAATCGTCAAGGCGGGTCGACCTGTCGTCGTTGTCGACCAAATCGAGGACCCTGCTGATGCAAAAGGGCGCATCGTGGAGCGCGACGTAGTGCGCATCATCACCCCGGGAACGATCTTGGACGATAACGTGCTCGAAAAGGATTCGAATAATTACCTCGCGGCATTGTCGTGGACCGCCGTGAAGAATATACCCGAAAGTCTCAAGATCGCCCTTGCTTTTTGCGACATTTCCACGGGGGATTTCTTCACGACGTCGTTCAACGATTCGAGGCAAAGACTCGCGACGTCGGCAGGCATCTTCGGAAAATATAACCCCGTGGAAATCATCACTCCTGATAGCCTGGTTGACGATGCCATCCTTTCCACCATAGGAAAAATCCTCCCCAACACGAGTTTCCGAAAGCGTTCCGCGCTAGATTTCGATCCCGTGGAGGCGAGGACTGTGCTACTCAAGCATTTCAAGGTGTCAAACCTGGAAAGCTTTGGCATCGAAAACAACGATGCCGCGATTGGCGTCGCGGGTGCCTTGTTGCTGTACTTGCGCGAAAACCAGAAAAAAGGGCTGGCCAACATCACCACGTGCATCCACCAGGTACCTTCCATCCACATGCAAATCGACCCGAACACGATACGCAACCTTGAAATCGTGAGAAACAGCATAGATGGAGGAACTCACGGCACGCTATTCGAGTTATTTTCGAAGACGTGCACGACCATGGGAATGCGCCTCGTCAAAAAACTGCTCCTGTCACCGCTCATGAGCAAGGAAGAGATCAATGCCAGGCTCGATTTCATCGAGTTCCTGGTGAAAAATGCGATGCAACGGGAGGAACTCAAGGCGGAAATGGGGGGGATTTGCGATGTTGAACGGCTGATCGCGCGAATCAATTACGCGTCGAATATCAGCGCCCGTCATCTTGTCCAGCTTGCCAGGAGCTTGGA
>JAUQYW010000075.1 GCA_030587525.1 Candidatus Sigynarchaeota archaeon
TCTTCCTCTTCTCGTTCATCTATGCAAATGACTTAGCCACGCTTGATAAGATTGCCAAGAAGGACCGGTAGTCTTCATTTCCTTTTTCTTATTATTGTATTGGGAAAAAGGTTATATTTCCTTGAAAAACCGCACGTGGGCCGGGCATTCGCAAAACTTGTTTCCCGGGTCTGGACATTGCTTGATCAGGTTGGCAAGCAGCGCCCCCTTTTTCTCGTCATAAGGGCCTTGCGTCCAAGTGATGTCGTCTTGGCCATTCAAAGATATGAAGATGTCCTCGTAACCCTCGATAAAATATTGCGTGCAAGAAGGACATTTAAACAGGCTGTAAATCTCCTCGTTCCCTAACGCTAGCCGCGAGATGAATCCAACGGCAACCGGGTCGCGCGACCCGCAAACAATGCAGTTTACCACGTTCAAGCATATCCTGATGGGAATCAGCCAAGTGGCTTATTCATTAATACTCCTAAATCCAACCCATAAATAGTAACATTACCAGGCACGTGAACGACCGTGAATGCAACCAAGTTGAAAGCCGGCATCAAGAATATCCGGGCAGAATTGAAGGATTACGTGAAAAAAAGCGGCCTGAAATCCCTCGTCATCGGCATCAGCGGTGGCATCGATTCTGCGATCTGCGTGGCACTCGCGGAGCCTGTGTGCGACGAGCTTGGCATACCGCTGATCGGGCGGAGCATCCCCATCGAGTCGAACAAGGAGGATGAAAAGCAGCGTGCACGGGCCATAGGCTCGGCTTTCCACGTGTCGTTCGAGGAAGTCGACTTGACGGGTGCGTACCGGCAATTCTTGCCCGCGATCGAGCACGAATGCCCGCTCCCGCAAGGCGAAACCCCTTCCCGCGACGTGAAGGTCCGGCGCGGCAACGTGAAAGCCCGCATGCGTATGATCTACCTGTACAACCTGGCGCACGTGCACGGCGGCCTGGTACTCTCGACTGACAATTTAACGGAGTATAATCTTGGATTCTTTACTAAAAACGGGGATGTCGGTGACTTCGGGATGATACAGAACTTATGGAAAACGGAAGTGTACACAATGGCCCGGCATCTCGTGAATGAGTTTCGCGCGGCCAATGAAAACTCCAAGGCAAACGCGCTTCAATCATGCATTGAAATTCCGGCTACCGACGGTCTTGGCGTGTCTAACACTTCACTCGATCAAATCGGGGCAAAAAGCTTTGATGAGATTGACGCGTTGCTACAATCCTACGCACAAGGCCATTGTGACGACTTGAACAATCCAGTAATCCGTCGTCATTTAAACACTTCTCATAAGCGCGACTTCCCCCACAACATTCCTCGAGATCATATCTTCTAAACTCCTTAATGCTGTTAATCGCAAGACTATCGATATCTGTCATTCTTCAGAAATTTCGCGCTCCTATCTTCAATTAATAGAAATCAGTAACAGATTGATTTCGACGTGAAAAATGATCGATATTGATGACTTTAGAAATTTCGTCAATGCGAACCTATTGATCAAATATAAACTAAAAATAGGGTTCAATAGTATGAAATTAAAGAGAACGTGGTTCGAACGGTATGGCTTCATCAGATATTACGATTTTATTCTTCAAAACACAGCATTTTTAGACGACTCCCATCTTCTTGGAGAACGGATCTATTGTATATTGAACGGGATAATGAAAATACCTCGATGCGCCATGTGCGGCAGGAAATGTTCATACAAAACATATGATGATGGATATAGGAACAATTGCGGCCGCCCGGAATGTTATATTAAACTCAAGGCTACTTTAAAAAACAAGGATGGATTGACCCCGAACCAGAGAAGTGCAATAGGAATACGTGCAGCACAAACAAGAATATGTGATAATGGAAAGACAGTTGCATCAAATAGGATGAAGCGTGTACATAAAAATAGGAAAAAAATGATAGATCCAATTACAGGTAAAAGTTTAACAAGTATAATCGTTGAAAAAACTGCTCGTACGAACAAAAATACATTATGTGACAATGGATTAACTATTGCACAGAACGGCGCATTAAAATCGGCTAAAACAATGAATAAACGTATTAAAAGCGAAACCGGAGAAACGATCAAGCAGTTTCGTATTCGTAAGGCGAACGAGACCAAGAATCAGATTGGCAATGATGGCCTGGATAGTTATGAACGGGCATACTTGCATGGTGCCGGAAAAAATAGTTCTATCAAGTATTACTCTACTAAATTGTATTATCAAGGCACGTACGAAAAACATTTTCTCGATTTCATGAAAAAGATTAATAAACTTGATCTCCTGAAGCGTGGGCCACGTGTTATCTATCGCGATGACGGGAAATCAAGAACTTATCGATCAGATTTCGCCATTAATAATGTTGTAGTGGAGATAAAATCCACATGGAGCTATCACGGGTTAAATAAATCTAAAGTGAAAAGAAATAACGTCAAATTTCAAGCGACCGTAGAAAAGGGATTCCGATTGATCGTTATTTACAATAAACAATATCTCTTCGAGATCACGCGGGATGTATTTGGATCTCGTTATATTTCGGATGACTTATTGGATGTGCAACATGCAATCGCGTTCAATGAGACCAATTTCCTTGCATTGATGAATAATTCAAGTCCTAGCAAAAAAATACGCGCACCTCAAGGCTATTTAGAATCAAACGACTCATAGGGGCATCAACTGATATTAGAGACCGTGTTATAAACGCGACAATCCTCACAACATCCCCCGGAGTACAATTTTTCCCGGCGAGAAGGATATCCCGCTTCGATAATGCCCGATATTTCCATTCGTGTGCCGTTATAACGGAACTTTTAGTATACAGCTCCACGGATACTTTCTTATAACCAAGGTTGGAACTCGTAATGCATGTCTCAAACTACTATTTCTGTTGAAAAATCTCGCGAAACACGGCAAGAAATCCCGAATATGAAGAATCCGCCATCCGGAATTTCACGATATTTGACGATTGATCTCATTCGGGGGTTCGCGCTCTTCGCAAATGTTTTCGTCCACATTTTCACGGATGTGTTCAACTTAGATCCCATCACGAGCCATCTTTTCGAGCAACCAGTTTCAATGCTCCTCTTGTTCATCACGATTGGCTACTTCGGGTCGTTCGGATCGCTTTTCATCATGATCTCGGCAACTGGTAACATGTTTTCCATCCACGGCGGTCTTGAAAAAGGAAAGACCCCAAAGGCCGTGGCCATGCGGCAAATCGTGAGCGGCTTGATATTGCTTGTATTCAGCTTCATGGTAGAAGGCATTTTCCAGTTCTACGGGTTCTTCGGGACCTTCTTCGCGTGGAACGGACACGAGTTTGACCCGAGCCGCATCGTATGGCATGCATACGCGATGACCCCGGTGACTTGCCTAGCAGTAGGCACGATGGTAACGGGCATCGTGCAATATTTTCTTGCCAGGAACGGCGGTTTTCACAAGATCCGGCGAAACATCGTTGTTTATCTCTTGCTCGCTATCGGTGTGGTCGCAATGACACAGCCAATCTGGAACTGGGTGAAATCAATCATGGGCACTGGCTATCCCAATCAACACATGCCCGGTGTCACGCCGGGCGACTGGATGATATTCATGCCCCCGCCAAACGCCACGTTCCTGGATTATATCAGCTGTTTCATCTTCGACATCAGCGCCGGTTCCAATCACCCGATATTTCCCTACCTGGCGATGACGTTCGTTGGCAATATCATCGGGCTCCTCATCATCGATGCAAAGACGCAATCCAAGCCCAGCCCGCACCTGCCAAAGCACGGGATCTATGCAGCTTTACTGGTTTTTGCAACTGGCATCGCGCTCATCCCGGTTCTCGGGCTCGATTTCGCTTCCATTCTACCGGTCAACGCGATCGGCGACATCACGAAGATTCACAGTGGCCTGGATTGGTTCTGGCTTCCCTGGTGGAGCTTCTTGCTCGCCGGCGAGATCATCGTCGTGTTCATGGTGCTGCGGTTGATCGAGTACCGGGGCGCGAGTCAGGAAATCGCGCCGAAAACGAAGTGGTTGCGAAGGTTCGGAATGCCGGCATTCTCCGTCTATGCGTGGCACAGGTTCTGGTCTGCCCCGGCCATCATCCTCATCACGACGTTGATCGGGCAATCCGTCCTGGTACCGGGCGGGACCATCGTAGGTGAAGGCCAATTCGGATGGGACATCACGCTGGTCTTGCTCGCTGCATCGTGGGGAAGCTGTTTCTTGATCTTGTGGGCATGGGAAAAAGTCGGGTACATCGGCGGCATCGAGTGGATGATGGGCGAGGTCGCTGCACTGCTCGGACCAAACTACCGGAAGACCAAGGGCTCGCAGAAAGAACGTGCAAAATGGTACGAGCACGGCATGATGGACGTGAAAGCGCTGTTCTACAATCCTCTATGGCTGGACATCATCCCGCGGGACGATGAATCCAAGAAAAAACAATCCGACTCGATCTTGGCATTCAAGCTCGGTATCCTCGGTTTATTCATCGGGCTCTTCTCGATCATCTCGCTGGGCATCACGATGCTCGCTCGCAAGGAGGAAGGCATCAACACCTATAACAAACGGGCCCTCGTCATCTCGATCGTGGGAATTGGCTTGATGCTAGGTTTGATCATCGTGACATCGATGATCACGTTATCAGCACTCGGAATCAGCTTCTGATCGATTTTTTTCTTTTTTTCACCTTAAACCATGGCGCGGGAGCCGTGTGCTTGGTGGTACGAATCATTGAGCCAAAAAGTGTTCAGTTTCGGTTAAGATGCCTTTTAGATTGCTTGTCACCCAATATCACGGGATGACACTGCAAGCTTGTTCTGCATGGCTCCGTGATCATCGGGCACGGCAAAGGTTCGAGGCCGTGGAATGCGTGCTGGATGATGATACGACGGAGGTTTCGCAAGGTTCCGCCGTCCCGGCAAGAAGCATCCCGATGGTTCCACGCCCGCCAGAAAAGGACTCGCCCGTTCAAGATCCAACCATGCAGCAGATCGAGTTGTTCGACCCGGATTCTGGCGAGACCTACATGGCGAGGATCATCGGCCCCAGTTCCGCCACCGAATGCAAGGTCCCGAAAAAGGGTGCCGATCAACCGAACGACGATTATATCACGATCGACTTGGCCAGGTATCCTGTTACCATTGATGACAATTGCACCATTGCGGTTCACGATGATCCAATCGTGATCGAGCAAAGCGACCCTG
>JAUQYW010000082.1 GCA_030587525.1 Candidatus Sigynarchaeota archaeon
CGCTCCTGTTTTGCATCGCGGTTGGGCTCGAGGCCGGGGGGCTGGTGATGGCCCTTCCGCGATGGGCGCAGCAACCCGCTAGCCCCTCACCCAGCGCACATCCACGCAATCGGGGCCGAAACGTCCTCGCGGGCTTCAGCCTCGCCATTTTATTCGTCGTCCCGATGGTCCCGTTCATGGTCCCGCTTTACGATCAAAGCACGGTCGTCATCCGGCTGGATAGCCCCATGTACACGGTCACGGGAGAAGCAGTCACGACGGTTGCATTGCGGCCGAGGACAGCCATGATCCTCTTGAACGATCCCCATACGACCGCAACGCCCGGCCCGGAACTGATCCGCCCTGCTAAGACTGTCCGCCTGGCTGCATACTTGTACGTCATCGCAAATTCAACCGTGGACGAGTGCGTCACGTGGGTTGGCAACAACCTCGACGTGTATTCACTGAACTTGTGCGGGTGGGTGTTATCCCCCGGCAACGTGAGCGCCATGAAGTCCCTCAATCCCGCAGGCCGATTCTATTTCATGGTGTGGGGCGCGACGACGCTGTTCGAGGATGCAAATTCCACGTACCCGCCCGGGGAATGGAATCCTTGGAGCCAAACGGCGTGGGTGAAGTTCAACGACACGATGCTGGGCTGGACGCTCAAGCTGAAAGACGGGTCGGAGGCCATCGGTATCAACCGCAAGAACTCGACGGACGCGGCCCACGTCATGGACCTCGGGAAAATGGAATGGGCTGATTATTTTGCATGGATCTACACCAACAGGGCCAAACAATATCACGCGGATGGGCTTGCCATCGACGAGGTCATGTGGCGCGGTTATTGGGGTGTTGACCTCGCCACGCTCCGCGACTACACGAGCCTGGATGAGATCGAGGCGACGTGCTACCAGTGGTTGGCCCGGGTGGATCAAAAAACCGACCTGGAAGTTATCACGCAAGCCTATTGGCCCGAAGCCCAAGAATCCCAGGACGGCGTCTGGGGTGAAACTGCCTTCGGGTACGTCGGTCGTTCCCTCCCCGATGACCGGTACAACGTCGTTTGGTACGAGGCCAACAACTGGGAGGGTGTTGTTCATGATCTGGAGGCGAAGGGTCAGCAGAATGATACCTACATCTGGGCAGCGTGGTACCACCAGGATGACCCCGCGGAGAGGGAATACGCGGTGGCAACGTATTTGATGGGAAAGCAGAACGGGATCTTGTCGGTGGGCTTTCACCCGCAGCCAATCTACGGCGCGGGGTACGATCCCGACGTTGCCGGCCACCCGGGCACCAACTTCGCGGGGTACTCGGTTCGGACCGCCATCGACGAGGTTCAATCACACCCTGAACTGTTCGACCTGGAACTGGGGGATGCCGCTGGCCCGATGTACTTGCTCAGTGCACCCGGGGGCCAGTACTGGCGGCGCGACTTCGAAAACGGCATCGTGGTCGTGAACTCGTTCCACCAGTCCATCCCCTGGTCCCGGGGGGACACGGGATTCGATAGCGACCGGGACGGGATCGATGATGCCATCGAGTTGGAGCATGGCAGTTCCCGGTTCGATGATAATGATTTTCCCGTTATGCTGGTGGTGGGTCCACCGTTGGCGGCGAGCGCGGCGGTTCTCGGCGTGCTGCTGGGTAGCATGCTGTACAAGCGAAGGAAGCCGGTTGGAGGTTTACCCGGGACCGCGGCTCGGAACGAAAACCTTCCTTGATCGGGGTACTTGATTAAACGCCTGCCTGTTCAAGGCACTTGATGGTTCGTGCCACGTTTTTTAATATAGTTTTGATCACGCACGCCACTGGGCATAATCGCGTGGATTTATCGAATAAATTCAAGATTTGACCGTGCCGATAAAAAAGGGGGCGTTCTGCTTGATCACCGGTTCCTGGTCCCACCGGTTAATTCCCAGCGATTTTCGTCCGAAAAACATAAATACTCTAGCGACGTATCTGTATATAACGATAAAGAAAAAGTTGGTAAGGGAAATATTTTATGATCGCCAAGATGTTGAAAAAAAACTACACTCCAGACGTGTTCAAGGTTAATGACCCACCTTGCGATAAATGCCACCAGGGCGGCATGGACTTCAAGCTATTCGAGAACTTTAACGGCGATGGCTTGGACTGGGTGCAATGGTTTTGCAAAAATGATAATTGCGGCCATTTCATCAATGTTGAACTCGTGTAAACTTTCTCTTTCCAGCTTTGTTGGTATTACTCCAAATCTTCGCAGTAACGACAAATCCTTTCCTTTTTTTTCCTTCCGACATCCTTGTCCAAGGTATATGATGGTTTTTGCCGGTTTTTAATTTAAATTCTTAAAAGGTGGTTGTTTTAAGCCCGATAAGTATAAAAGGGGGTGTTTCATAATTAATTTGTATATCTGTATATGTCGATAAATAGAGAATATGATGGAATTTAAGGACTCGGTGGTCGAGTAAAATGAAAACAAATTTCAATCCAGACGTATTCAAGGTCAAGGAACCACCTTGCATTAAATGCCACGAGAATGACTTGGACTTCAAGTTATTCGAGGATGTCAACGGCGATGGGTTAGATTGGGTGCAATGGTATTGCAAGAATACCAGCTGTGGTTATTATATGAATGTCGAGCTTGTATAAACCTTCTTTTTTCAGTTCTATTGGTATTGCTGCAAGTTTTTCATGGACGCGATGGACAAAAGCAGGCATGAACCGATTATCGCCGGAACATCATCGAGTCGTGCGTACGCTAGGTCCCAAGTAGCACAATTCATATCTGCGGAAAAAAGAGATAAAAGGAAAAGAGTAAAATTGGTGAGAGATTTCAACCTAAAACGCTTATTTCATCTTCAAGACGAGGTCGATATCTGCCCGGGTCAGCTTCGTCCGCTTCGAGTGGCGGGTGAGCTTCAGTGCATCCGAGGTAACCGATTTCGCCTTGTCTTCAAGGTAGGAGATCAACAGATCGACTGCATCGCGAGCAACTATCTGTGCGCCGACCGATTTCATCAGGTCTCGCACCGGTGACCAAGCTAGAGCTTTCTTTCTTGCCATTTTTATCATCCGTGTGTGTTTGTTCTATAAACTCTATTTTGTCGAAGCCAGTTATCGCCACATAACGAACATGCCGCATCCAACCGACGCTTCTGAGTATATCTAACATCGCTTCGATATTTAAGTCTTGCGGTCATCGCGCTAAAATCCTCGACTTTTGGTCGAGGTCGAACAAGAAATTTGCAAGCTACCTCGATCACCGCGCGGTGCATTACCACCCATCGATGTGGCAACTAGGGCTTAACCCGACATTAAAGGGGTATTAACCCGATGCTCATCATGTTCGATCGATCGAAGGTGAACCGATACCATCGCGCCAGCAACACGGTCATATCGATCCTTGCGAGATCCAATCAACCGATGGAAGTAGATCCTTCGAGCACGGCGGTACTTTTCCCCCATCGAGATCACGCAGCCCTCATCTACCGGCACCCCACGTTGCAAAAACGGCGGAAATCGTGCATGATTCCTATCGTTACCCGCTTCCAAGTCAAACGGTTTGAACGTGAATGCCGGTCGCCGCTATTGTACTGGGCTCGCGCCCCGTTCCGATCGACTCACCCGACGATCACCCGGCGCTTGCCGGGCACCTCTCCCCCCTTCGATGCGGCAAGGAATGCCTAGCTCGGCGCTAAAAGGGTTTTAACCCGATCGTGCGCGCCCTCGATCGATCGCCGGCGGCCCGATCACATCCAGCCAGCAACCCGATCGTGCCGGCACGATCGAATTCCAATCAACCGAGGCAAGGGGATCGACCGCGCGACAAGACATTTTCATCCCGGAATGGCAGATCATGCCCTATCGACCGGCTCGAACCAATCGCGATGGTCCGGGATCAACTTTAATATGCCGAGATACCGAAGATGAATAATCTTGTCCCATTCATGCTAGCCATTTCAAGGATGATGTCCATGCCAGGCCGTGAATCCCCGAAGCTCGCCGTGCATTTCATCGACCAACATGTCACGGCATCGATCCCGTTGCCGGCGGATCACGCCAGCATGAGCGTCCACGATTTCGTTGCTTGGGCAGTGGATCATATCGAAAACGCCCGGGCCCTCGATATTTTCAAGGCAATTGCCGGCGGGAACGTGCAATGGTTCCGGTACTTGCGGTCCAGCCAGCCCGGCGGATCGCAGCACGAGATGGACGTGAATCGCAAGCTGCTCGATAGTATCATCCAGAAAAAATCAATGCCGCGGGGCAAGCAAGCATGGAGCGTGACGTTCTCGGCCCCGTACTCGTTCCCGTGTATGCGCTGCGGGGCTTGCTGCATGCCCCCATCGGCGGAGCGCGGCTTCCGCCAGTACCTCGGCGAGACGCCGCCGGCCGATGGCGTCTATTACGTCGCCATCGGCGGGATGCCCTACAAGGTCAAGGTACCTGATGGCATCGACGTGCTCGACCTCGGCACGCCTGCCAGGTGCGCCCACCTGTCCTTCGACGTCGCCGAGGGCCTTTACGGCTGCCGCATCCACGATGGCATCCGCGGCTACGCTTGCAAGAAATACTCGTGCTCGAGCATGCTCGGCGACTTGCATCGCTGGGAAGGCACTTTTACGAAGGCCAGCAAGTATCCGAAATGCAACGCGTGTATCGACCACGCGTGTTCCGCGTGTTTCTGGCTACCGACCCGCGTCGAGTGGTTCATTGCTTACACCCGCAAGAACAATGACAAGGCCGTGATCTTTGCCGAGGCAACGTCATTATTGAAATATTTGCGTGAATACAAGGAACGAGTTAAAACACAAGCTAAAGAACCGGCACGTTCGTGTATAGATGATACCTGGCTCGACGGGTACATGGTCGCACTCGATGACATCGCCACCGCCGCCGCGAAGGCGAATCCAAGCGAGCCAAGATCGCCCTTGCAGCGAATGCCTGCGCGCGGCTCGACGGTCGCACCCCGCGCGAACTGATCATTTGCCCTGATCTGGATATTTTCACAAAATGCACCGTTTGTCTCGATGGCTTATCTTTTCCTTCAGCTGCATTTTTCGGGGCTCTCGTGATATTCCATACAAAGACTTGTTGTTAACCAGGTGTATCACATGTCCCAAAGCACGCATCGATGGAAGCGGTTACCTCGCAAGGCCAAGGTGGGCATAATTATTTTCGCTTTCCTTGGCGGTGGCCTCCTTGGCTTCGTGATCTGGGCGGAAACGCCGAACCCGCCCATGGTCGAGGCTTTGCAAGCACTCATATCCGATGCCCAAGTGATCGTGAGCACGGATCCTTACATTACGTTCACTCCCGCCGGCGTTAACGCGACCACCGGCTTTATCATCTATCCTGGCGGTCGCGTCGATCCCCGGTCGTACGCCCCGGCAGCTCGCGATGTCGCAGCAGCTGGGTACCTCGTGATCATAACGTCCATGCCCTTGAACCTGGCCGTTTTCGGGATCAACAAGGCGGGCGAGGCCATCGCTAGTCATCCCCAGGTTCTCACGTGGGCTGTCGGAGGTCACTCGCTCGGCGGGGTCATGGCAGCGCAATACGCGTCCAGCGCGCCCGCCTCGGTCGCCGGCATCGTGTTTTGGGCATCCTATCCCGCGAACAACATGTCAACCACATCCCTCCACGTGCTGTCGATATCAGGCACGGAGGATGGCCTCAGCACGCCAGCCAAGATCAACGCCTCGCACGCCAGTCTCCCGGCTAGCACCACGTACGTCGCCATCGCTGGCGGCAACCACGGCCAATTCGGCTGGTACGGCGACCAGCCGGGCGACAATTCGGCCACGATCTCCCGTGTCGCGCAGCAAGCAGCCATCGTGGGCGCGACCACGACATTCCTGGCTTCACTCCAACTATAAAGGTGGACAACCTTGGACAAGGAGCCAAGGGATTGCCCGGCGGGTCGTTAGAGGAAACCCGCTGATGATCGCGATGCCATCGCGGCTCACGTGACCGCGATGGTGACTTGTTCGATGAGGATTTTCAACAACAATGCCGACACGCGTGCCGAGACCTGGTGCCGGTCTCCCTTCTTGCCACACGACGCGCACTCGAACTCGTGTGCGAACGAGTGGAAACCCGCTGATGATCGCGATGCCATCGCGGCTCACGTGACCGCGATGGTGACTTGTTCGATGAGGATTTTCAACAGCAATGCCGACACGCGTGCCGAGACCTGGTGCCGGTCTCCCTTCTTGCCACACGACGCGCACTCGAACTCGTGTGTGCGCGATGAGAGCAATGCTCATGCCATGTAATGCCACGAACGGTTAAAAACCAGGAGAATCGAGTTCACCGACTCGCGTGATGTCCAAGTTTAACCAACTTTTTCACGAGTAGTTGCGACTGTGAGCCGGCAATTATCTTTCGCGCACCACGACGCTGGTTTTTTTACCCGTCACGGGTTCATTGACACGCGAACGCAAGGTCAAGTTCAGCAACAGGTGAACGACACGGACATCCTGGAGCGGTGGCAAGCCACCTTCAACCACGAGGAGCCGGATTACGTTTCCAGCTTCGTGCAAGTTATCATGAACAAGAAAAAAAACGAGATCGACGCCAAGTACGGCGATAATTTCACGGACAAGGACTTGTGCATCACGCCCTTCGGTGATTACTCGCTGCAGAAATGGTGCGGGTTCGAGGCTTCGTGGGGCGTTTCGAGTCCATACGTGGTCATGCACCCGGGCTCGCGACCGCCGCGCTATCTGGTCGAAAAACAAGGGAAATGGGCGTACCTCAAGGGCGACAGGCTTCCCGAGGGCATCAAGCGGTATCGCGTGGAATACAATGACGGCCACATAGCCGAGGTTATGGGCGACGGCCGGGACATCAACTTCTACGTGGACGGCAACCTCTATGTTGGACCTGGCGGCGTGGTTGACCAGAAGGACTATGATCCGAAGGCGACCATGGACCTCTGGACCGAGCGCTTCGGCTCCAGGGATGCGGAATTGATGGAAGATGCCACCTACGACGCGGTCAAGAAGAACCTGGAACGCACGGTCGCCGAGTTCCAGTTCCTGCCCATCTTCGGGTTGCACGGATTCGCCGAGGGCGTCCGGGAGTCCTTCGGCATCAAGGCATTTTCCTACTTCGCGCGGCGATACCCGCAAGTCGTCGAGCACGCGGCAAAATTCAACGAAAAGATAGCCACCGTCGCGGCCCAGGCGGCGGCAAAAGCGGGCATCCCCTTCGCCATCATCGCGGACGATATGGCGTACAAGCACGGCGTGTTTTGCTCGCCCGAGCACTACAAGCGGTTTTTCGCGGATATTTATAAAAAAGAAGCCGAGATCTTGCACAAGGCTGGCGGGAAGATATTTTTCCATTCCGACGGCTACACGGAACCTTATTGGCCCATTTGGATCGATTATTGCAAGTTTGACGGGCAAGAATCGCTGGAGCCGCAAGCCTGGCTGCTGCCAGATGGTGAGGGCGAAGGAAAAAAGGCTAACTTGAAGAAGCCAGGTCGAGTGATGCGTTACTTGAAGGAGAAGTACGGCGACAGGTTCGTGCTCGTCGGCAACATGGACATGAGCACGGTCATGCCGCTCGCCACGCCCGAGGAAGTGGCATGGGTCACGAAGGACATCATCGAGAGCGGCGCGCCCGGTGGTGGGTTCGTGTTTGCGTGCTGCACCGACATCACGGAGGCAACACCGCTCGAAAACGTCATTGCTATGCGCGAAGCCTATAGAAAGTATCGCCATTGCTATGCAAAATGAGCGATCCTCGTTTTTTCCATGTATCCAGCCAATATCAATTCCTTTTTTCCGTTGCTGGAACCTTTATTTTGCTCGGATTGGATGGTTCCATAGTAAAAAACAAAACACCTAGCTATCGGTCATAACGGCGGAGACGTGTTGCATGGAGACCCCCCGTGCAGAGATGATTAGAAAGCGAGAGCAAGCCTTGAAGGACGCGCTCCAACTATTCGAGGCGGGAAGCTACAACGAGTGCATTGATAACCTCAAGATCGCCTATGATATCTCCGTGCAGATGAAAGACAAGGACGTGCAGAAATTCGTCAGGGCGAGGATGGACGAGGTCGATGCCAAGCGAAAATCCGTATTCATCGAGAAGCTAACCAGTACCTTCAAGAAGGAGCAACAGAAGCAACAATCGCAAGAAGAGACCGTGGAGGGGCTTGTCTCGACGGTCTCGACGGTCATCAGCGGGTTCTTTTCCCTCGAAGACCGCAGCCTGCAAACTTTCAAGGTGCAAGGTGACAAGCTCGCCCGCATGGAAGAGTCGTTCACGAGCAATGAATCGAAATTGGATGGATTGGCCAAGCAAGCCGCCGATATCGCGGTCGCCGTGAAGGAACTCAAGGAATCCGTGTCGAAACTCCCGGGCTACCAGAAAGCGCTGGTCGCGCAGATGATGGCCGCAACGCCACGGCCGGAGGAACCGACGCCCCCGCCAGCGGGGATACCCCAACAAGGGCTTTTACCCGGCACATTACCGCCAGGAGTCGTTCCTGGTGCTGGACCCCCCTCGAATGCGAGCGGACCGGCGGATCAAGGAACCCCGGACAAGCAGACGATTTCCGATATCGAGAAAAGTCTCGGCAAGCGGCGCAAGTTCCTCGAAGAATGAGGACAACATCCGCAAGCGACTTGATTTTCACGTGATCACGTTTCACGGCACGATATCCCCGGCGATTCCAGCGCACAAATCGCGCAATGCACGGGCATATCCACCGATGCTTATTTCTCGCAAGAGAACGCCGGATGGGTGGTGCATCCATTCGTGCTCCTCCATTGATCGATTTTCCGGAACCGGCGCTATCGGTATGCAAAAACACAGCGTGTTGACGCCCCGATCAATGAAAATTTCCGTCTCGTCCTGCGATGCCTCGCCATACGGCACGACCGGCACGTCTCTCCCGCCACCAGGCAGATTTGCAAGCAAGTAGGACGCGAATGCTTCAGGTGCTGGAAAGCCCAGCTTGTTCCCGGGCTTCACCTTGTAGACCGGGACATGGTTTTCGACCGTGCACGCGTGGTCGGGGTATCCCACCGCCGTCACGTCGAGGACGATGGCGATCTCCACGCGCCGCCACGCGTGCGACATTTTTTCCAGAATCTTGACGGTTTCAACAGCACCTTTCAACGAATGCTCCTCGTCACCCGTGAATGCGACAATCACGTTCGGCGGGAGCACGTCATCAAGCATCAATCCGACCAGGATCGCATTGCAAATGGAATTGTCGAATGTGCCGACCAGTTCTTCGTTTTCAACGTGCTTGTGGAAGTGAGAAGGGTACACGGAATCGACGTGGCAAGACAAGAGGACGTAACGTGTGTTCCCGGCAGCATCCAAAGTGGCCTCTCCATGGACGTAGACGATGGCCAATTTCCCGGCCTTGAGCAGCCGATAACTGCTTGCCTGGAGCAGGCCCCGGATGGCACGGACGCGCCCGTCGTCGATGAAACCGGATTTATTCGAGACCGAGTTCACGTTCACGCTGTCCAGCAAACCGATTATAGTTCCAGGTGCGGGTATCGAGTCGATTCCCTTCACGATTCCACTTCCATTGATTAACATTGGCAACCTGTTATTGGCCCAAGATTCACAAGCTCGAGGACACAATCCCGAGCAGTATAATGACGAATGATAATTTTTGCATGAAACGGATGAACTCTGTTTTCTTATGGGAGTCTTTTATGAACAAGGAGCAAATCGCACGAACGAGGATGCTAGCAATGGTCCCAATCGCGAAATACAGGAAGGGAAACATGACCTGGTAAGACAAGACAGCAAGAACGGCGAACAGGACGGACATGCCGTCGATTAAGAGAGCGATGCTGGCACGCGTGATCGCACGACCATTTTTCCTGACCGTGACAAGTTCTGGAATCGCATAGATATGGTGAGCGAGCATAATGCAAGCTAGTGCAGATATCACGCATACTACGAATGGAAGGAGGATCCAGGAGCCAAATAGTGCTCCGTAAAGGAAGCCTCCAGGGAGCACAATCGCCGGCATAATGTGGAAGATCACGCCCGTAACCTTCTTTTTCACGAGCCCGTGTTGAAACAAGGCCACCCCAACGGCGTAAGTAATGCCCCCGAGTATCATGCTCGAGGCCACCGTGGTGATACTAGCACCTTCAGCCCCGTAGAAGATGCCTGCGATCACGAGGACGCTCCCGGCGAGCAATACCCGCATGTTGAAGCCGTGGAGAGCGTCCGGTTCGACCGTTGCAGTTGCTGGTTGAGTTGTTTGTGCCATGCCCGTTCACCATGTCTCGTGGGTCCGCGTGCCCGCGTCGAAATCGAGGGTCAACCGCTGGTTCGCGTGCTCGATCACCGTCGTCGTGGTGCCGAACTCCTGGTAGCAATACGGGTTATCGAAGCGGGGATATGGTCCCAGGTCAACATCGGTCCCGTTCACGGCCATGGGGCCGTCCCAGGCCACGTGGACAGGACCCCGTGAAGGCGAATCGAAGGAGATATCATACCCCATGGCCAATGGCACGACGTGGATGCTCGCCGCGGTGACCGACGCGATGAAGGCATCGAAGCTGCCACATTCATCCACGCTCCCGAGCTCGACGATCCATGCATTTTTCCGGCCGAGCACTTGCAAATCGTAGGTGGATGCCCAGAACGTGGGTTGGTCGGAATAGAGCGCGATGTAACTCCCGTTCTTCGAGCCGAGCGTCCACTTCCCGAGCGACTGGACCTCGTCGAATGCCCACCGGGGAAAGTACGCGTGGTTGTACGGCCGTTCACCCGTGTACATGTTGATGGCTCCGTCGATAAGGTACGCCGCGAGCTCGCCCTCGATCGGCATGGAGGGCCGGTCATATTGGATGATGCCCACGTTCTTGTAGAGCGTGGTCCGCGGCTTCCAACCGCCCGTGAATGGCGCGAACCCGAGGCCGCCGGGCGCGTTGGTGTACACGCACGCGTCATCGTCGAGGCTCGCTTGCCAATAATGCTCCTGGAACCCGGCATATCCCTTCAAGCGGTCTTGCACCCCCGATAATTGATACCTGGACGTCCGGTAGGTGTACGTGTTGGCCGTGCCCAGCACGGTGCCACGCGTGATGGTGCCGAGCAATTCGCTATACTCGCTGAGCGTCAAGCCGCGGGCACTGGATCCGAATTTCAAGATCTCGGGAATCCCATAGCCGCACACTATTTCCGGCCGGATGCCATAATGTTCCATGATCGCGAACGACGCCTCGATGACCGGCGGCGCCACGGGAGCCGCCATCTCCCACCAGAACGGCACGCTTTCCTCGTCGTACGCGATGCCCCACGTCGCGCCCTCGTCGACGCCGATGCCATCGCGACCCCGGTGTTCCAAGCTCACCGTGGCATTTTTCGCGATGGCTTCGATGACGGGGGGTGCTGCATAACGCACAGTGGTTCCCAATGACACGGCACCGAGGTTTCGCCCGCCGCCCCGATGATATCCCAACCCGAGAAACAGCCACGCGGCCTCGGCAATATCTTCCCTGGCTGGTGCACCGGTACCTTGCCCGCGGACGTTGTCATCGTACGTGCGCCCGTGGGCAGTCGCGTAGAGGCCCTTGTAATAGTTACACGCGAGGTCGAACCCGATCAAGTCCAGCACCATAGCCGCTTTCGTCGCAATGGCCGTGTTATTTGCAAAGTCGACCAGATTCACCAGGGCCCCGATGTCCATGTTCAGGTAAACATCGGAATGCCATTCCGTGAACCCGAACTTGCCCTTCCAACCGAGCCATTGCTCGATCATAGGGGTCGCGTGGGCGGCATGTTCCGTGCCCGTCATGTCAGAGATGGAGAAAACGTCGCCCGGCCACAATTGCCCTGCCAGCAGCTCGGCTGCATGGAAAAGTATCTGGTGGTTCTCGGTCCAGTAGATTGCCGTGTCGTTGTCGCTCGGTTCCGTATACCAATACTTGCATGCGAGCAGCGCGCCCTTGATCGTTTCCTTGATGCCCGGCGAGAGCACGTTCGCAATCTTGTCAAGGTACAAGATGCGGAGCATATAATTGAGATCGAAATCCATCGTGTCCCTGAGGGCAAGGATGTCCTGGAGACCCTCAGCAATGGCGTCCTCGTCGGCGCTCTGGTTCATATACACCCTGATGATCTGGGCCCCGAGTGAGCTGCCGCTCCCGGACGCGTTGCGGTAAATTTCCTGCCGCTGGGTAAAATTCGCGGACGGATAGCTTTCCCTGGTGCATCTCGCGCACGTGTTCTCGGGTATCAAGTTGTACTGGACGTGTAGCGTGACCACGACAGGAATAATGAGGCAAGCCAGCAGCACGACATTCGCGGCGACTTGTTTTTGACGTGGGGTCACCTTTCCCAGCAATGGGATGGCCTTAACGAGGCGCTGCGCCAGATTCCTTCTTGGCGCCTTAGCTTTCGAAGCCCGGAACAGGAAATGGAGCACGACGATTGGCACGAACACCGCCAATATCGTGGGGAACACGAACAGCGAGATGCACGCGATGCCTGCGGATCCTCCTATCAATGCCACGATGTGCCACGGGTCGATGTGCCACAACCCGATTGCCATGATCACGGGGCAAAGGACCAGGAGAGATGCCATCACGCCGCCCGCGAGCTCGATTTGGGGGCCAATGATGCCTCTCGGCGCTTTCTCGTATAGCTGCGGGGACAAGCAGATGAAAATGAGCCGAATGCACATACTTGCCATTATGATGATCGCAAGGATCCGGTTACCTCGCTGGCTTTGTGACGTCGTGATCATCTCGTGGTGTCAAGGAATGAAGAAAATAATTGCGACACGGGCAGGACCGGCCGCTGATAAACTTTAGATCTTTCTTGCCGTTAAAAATGTCTATAACCAGCCATATTGTTTGTACCAGTCATATGCTTCCTTGAACATCGACTCGATCGTGTGCGATGGTTTAAAGCCGAGCAATTTTTTAGCCTTGTCGGTGGATGCTGCCCAGCCTGGCGCGTTGCCCTCGGTAAACTTCATCTTAGTCAAGAAGGGAACTTTTTTCGTGAACTTGGCAAAGAATTCGAGCATGCCTGCAAAGAATGACGCGAACTTGGGCGACAGCATCACGACCCGCAGCGGCTTGGTCCGGCCGAAGCACGTTTTCGCAAGGATGACCGACAGTTCGCCCCAGTCGATTGGGTCGCCGGTTGCGAGAAAGAACACCTGGCCAACCGCCTCTGGCTTGGTTCCCATGAGATACACGCCCTCACACAGATCGGTCACGTCCACGACGCTGTAGAGTTGAATGCCCTTCTTCGTCACTGGTTTCATTCCCATCTTGACAGCTCGGAATAGATCGAAGGAAGGAACGTCGCCAGGGCCGAACACAGGGGGCGGGCGGACGATCGAGATGGGCAAGCGATCCATGTAGGGTTTAATGGCTGCTTCCATCTTGGCCTTGGAGATGCCGTATAAGTC
>JAUQYW010000083.1 GCA_030587525.1 Candidatus Sigynarchaeota archaeon
TGTCCATTTCCGCGATCTCCGCGGTTGTCAACTTGAAATCGAACACGTCAAGGTTCTCACGAATGTGAGGTTCAGACAATGACCGTGGAATCGGCACGCACCCGTGTTGCAAGTGCCAACGAACGAGCACTTGGGTCGCCGTTTTTCCGTGGCTCGTTGCTATCTCCACGAGGCGATGATGGTCCAGCCGCTGCCCAAGTGCAAGAGGAGAATACGATTCCACGACAATGTGCCGGGCTTGGCAATACTCCATCAACTCCTTTCGATAAAAAAAAGGGTGGAATTCGATTTGATTAACGGCTGGAACGGTCTTGCTCGCCTTTCGGAGAGCCTCCAAATACTTAATCGTGAAATTGCTCACGCCTATCGCTTTTGCTAAACCTTCGCGGTGGAGATCCTCCAGCACGTGCCACGTGGCCACGTTGAATTCGCGCAATGGACGGTGGATGAGTAACAAATCGACATATTCGAGACCGAGATTTTCCAAGCTTTCCTCGAGCGATTCACGAACTACGTTCAAGCGCATAGCGTCCTTCCATATTTTTGTCGTTATGAACAGCTCATTTCGCGGTACATCTGTCTCTGCCAATGCTTTTCCCACGAATTGCTCGTTCTGATAGACCATAGCCGTGTCGATGAGCCGGTACCCAGCATCGAGTGCGTGCTTCACCGCGTCGGTAACACGATCCCGGGGCGGCGCGCAATACGTACCAAATCCGATTACGGGAATAGAAGAGCCTTGATTCAACGCAAGTCTGTCGCGAGGAGTTACCATGGTTGATAACCGGGAACAGAGCATCTTAAAGTTGCGTCATCCGGGATCAATTTATCACATTTATGGTCGAATTACCTTCATCGAAATGGCAATTAACGATAGTGAACGCTATGATGCCCATCACATTGCTCAGCCAATTACTCTTTTCGCCTCAGCTTGTCGAGCCAAAGGCGGCGTTCCAGCAAAACTCGAAAAATATGTGGATAGGACTAGTTGCCGGCATCGTGGGCTTGGGAATTCAAGTCATGTGGCTCTCACCCGATGATTTCATCGGTTTCGGTTGGAGATTCGAGCCCTCTTTACTCGTGAACAAAATCGTGGGATTTTCGATAGGAGCCATTCTGATCGTGATATTGTACCTCTTCGAAGGTGCGTTTCTGTCCATGTGCAAGGTCAAGGGCGTCTCCGGAGCCATTAAAGGATCGATAGCCACCC
The DNA here is from genome assembly GCA_030587525.1 of Candidatus Sigynarchaeota archaeon. Taxonomy (GTDB): domain Archaea; phylum Asgardarchaeota; class Lokiarchaeia; order Sigyniarchaeales; family Sigyniarchaeaceae; genus Sigyniarchaeum; species Sigyniarchaeum tengchongense. The sequence goes on from JAUQYW010000083.1 coordinate 1,211, forward strand.
TCTTGCTCGTGCCGCTTGTCGCGATCCCGCTGCACTCGCTTTTCCCGGACGGGGTGACAAATAGCGGACACGTCGAACTGTTTTTCATCTTGTGCGGGTTGTTCCTCACATATCATATCGCAGTTCTTGGCACCTTGCTCGCCAAGGGCCATTGCATCAGCCGTGAGCAGCGCCCTGTTCCGAGTAGTACCGTGATAAAACTTGTCGTGCTTCTCCTTGCCGTAGAAGTACTCTTGACCATCGTGTTCCTTGCCGTGTTTCCATTTGCGTTCCGATTGACCGCGGAAGAATTCATTCGGGAGTGGGTATGATGAAAGGACTTCGAATAGCAACTGGTAAATCGCGGGTAATCCGCCAACTGATCCCGTTTGCGCCCGTCATAGCTTTCATCGCTCTCTTCGCGGGGTATGCCATCGTGATATCGACCCCAGCATTTAATACGCCAGATCAAGCATTCCAAGCAGCAGCACGGGAGCAGCAGCGGGTCGTGTTTACCACCTATTTTTTCTGGTACAAGAGCGGAGGCACCAATCTCAGCGCGAGCCCTCACGTCGTCGACATCTGGCCTCCTGAGAGGTCCGCATACATCAACAACCAGTGGTTCCCGTCGAATTGGCCTGGTCAGCGCGATGCGAATGCTATGCTGCGAAACATTTCGGGAGTTCTCTACAAGGACGCGCTCACGTATCATCCGCCGGCGAGCCAACCGACTTACGATGTGTCCGGCAACGTGATCGGCGAACTGGCGCGTGGCATCATGGAAAACATCACCACCTGGTTCGACCCGTTGAACCCGGCTTGGCACGAATGGGAACTGCGGTGCATGATTCGCGCCGGCATCGACGTAGCGATGCCTGATTACTGGAACAATGGTCTTCCTGAAGCGGCTCAGACTCAAGAGGGTCTGATTACTTTTACAGATACACGTCGCGCTCTCGCGGAGCAACTCGGCGATTCCGTCGTTCCGAGGATCGCCATGTTCTTCGACACCACGTGCATGCTGAATCTTTGGGCATGGAACCAATCCATAACGAATTATGGCGATGGCAGCCACGCGGGTCAATATACCGCAGGACCAGACCTAGCTGATCCCTACTGGCGAAATGAATTTTGGAAATGCATCGACCGGTTT
>JAUQYW010000088.1 GCA_030587525.1 Candidatus Sigynarchaeota archaeon
ACGCAGGACTGAACCGGGAAGCAGTCCACGGCGTTCGCTGCCAGAGAAAATCCACGCATTGATAGAGGTCGACCGTTTTTGGTTCCGCCAGGAACTCGTCATCATCAATGAAGTTCGAGGCTAAGTTCATCCACCGGGGAGGATATATCCATTGCGTGCCTAACCACTGCGTAAAACTCCTGCGTGGCCAGCTAGACGGAACTAGGGTGAAATAACTGCCGGTCGCGTTAAGACCACGCTCGGGCAGCCGCGTCGAATTCGCTTGTCCCGGGATGCGCTCAATATCAAACCGCATGAGCTGGTCGACAACATCCTTCGAGATGGACGAGTCGTTGATGCCCATGGCATGGAGATACGCCATATTGAACCACGCGTTGCGGTGATTTCTCACGACGGGATACATGCTATCCCGGAGCAATCGTTGATACGCGGCACGCAAGACCGGCGTCGTTTCGAACGTGGAAAGGGCATAGGTGATGACCCAATTGATGTTCATCGAATAATAATTGAACAACGTGAATATGCTTAAATCATTGGCGAGAACGGCAGGATCTGCATAACCACGCTCGAATGCCCAGTGGTAATATAGAGGCGTGTAAGCTTCGGGATCCACGAGAACGCCCATGAAGATCGTTGCGAGTAACCATGCTCCCGTGTGCTCGGGCATCCATAAGAATGACTGGCCAGTCGTCCTTCCGTTACCATCTGTGAGATACCAGTTCGTCCGTTTAAAGTGTTCGAGCATCTGGGTCGCGAGCAGCTTCACGCGTGCTTGCACCCAGGGATCATCGACGATCGCCGCCGCCGTGGTCACGCCCATGATGATCCCGCTGTATTGATCTAGGGAGGGGTATCCGATCCAGAACCAGTCGGAGTAATTGCCCGCGCCATCGAAAAAATCGACGTGATCAGCAGGCTGCCCATAAGGATATCCCGCTATCGGCGCATGGGTCAGGCTCCAATTCTTCGGGGACACGCTGCGAGCAAGCACGCCAGGATATTCCGGCCCGATGCCGCCATTCGGCACTGCGAGCAATAAGCTCACGCCGCTCGTCAATCGTTTTACCAACGAGAGTGCATCTGCTAGTTGCGTGGCATTTCCTTCCCGTTTCATTGTAGCATACTTGAAACTGGCCATGGCCAAGGTCATCCCGGACCAGATCGCTGCATCCCAGCTCACCTCATATTCCGAGATGTTCGTGAAATCTTGATTCCAGTACAAGGACAAGGTGTAATTTAGCGGAAGATGATCGTTCATGTTAAACTCGAATTCATCCGCCATCTCGACCAAGCGGGTGTAATTTCCCGGGATCAAGGCATCGTAGTTGACCTGGAACGACCGAAATGTTTTTTCAAATGCAAGTACCGAACCGACGCATGAAGAGATATACGAGCAAAAAGCAAATGGTGCCAAAATGACCAGTACAAGTGCGATTATCTTCCGCCTAGCTGGTCGCTGGCCATACGGGATCGATTTCACGAATGATGAACACCGCCGCGGCATATAAACTGATTTACTTTCAAAATCGTTAAATCCCGCCATGGCTATGTACGAGCGAGCCACTATGGAAAAACAAAAGATGCTTGCAATCACGGGCGCGAACGGGTTCTTGGGCACGAGTATCACGAGGGCTGCCATTGCCAGGGGTTTGACTGTTACAGGCGTTGTTAGATCCGATGAGGGGGCACGTGTCGTTAGAGATATTGGTGTAACGCCTTTTATCTCTAGAAATTATGCCGAGGCGGATCTGATAAAGGCCATGCATGGAGCAACGGCTGTCATCCACTTGATTGCCACGGGAGGTCGCGGACCGGCCAAGCAAATCATGGACATAAACTTGAACATCACCCGGCGAGTGGTGCAAGCGGCGTTGAAAGCGGGAGTTAAAAAGATCGTGTACCTCTCGGGCCTCGGCGTTGTCGAGCACGGGGGAGGTAGCAACCCTGCGAACATGTACTTCAAGAGCAAGTTTATGGCTGAGCAAGAGATCACGGATAGTGGCTTGAAATACACCATTTTTCGACCCTCGTTCATCATAGGGCCATCGGATTACACGACAAGCTGCATCGTCCGGGAAATCGCGGATGGTTATGTTAACATTCCATCAAGCAAAGAGGCCATTTTGCAACCAATCGCGCTTGACGACGCGGTCAGCGCAATAGTAATGGCCGCGAGTAGCTCTAATCTCGATAATGGTATTTATGACCTGGTTGGGTCGGAGAAAGTTTCCATTGAAATGATGATCGGCAAGGTGTTTCAGGCCATCAAGGAATGCAACGTGAAAATTTCGCCGCCCGTCGTCATTACAGTTGATGAAAGCCGGCGTGATGAATGCGACGAGGTCTTCGATTTTTTAAAATACACAGTGGAAGGGAACCCGGCCAGTCTCGTGAAAAAAAGTGGTATGCAATTATCGCAGATCGATGCTGCAATCACGGCTGCTGTTAAAGCTATCTTGAAACCAGACGAGGTCATTCCAGAGAAGCGAGCCGTGATGCTCCTGTCTGGCGGGCTCGATAGCATCACGACTTTATACTGGGCACGCCACGAAGGATACGAGGTTATCCCGGTATCCATGATGTACCCGAGCCGGCCGACCCGCGAGATCCGGGCGGTCAAGGAGATTGCCAAGCGGCTAGGCATCGCAATCACCGAGGTCCCGGTCCCATTCATAAAGGAAGTCCTCGAGCTGAAACTCGATGGCTTCCCCGTGCCCAGTCTATTCGGGTCGAGCGATTATTATGTGCCGTATCGCAATCTCATCTTCAACGCTATCGCGACGTTTTATGCCGACATCCACGGTGCTCGCTACATCCTTTCCGGCCACATCGTATCTGACCCGCTTCCTGATGCAAACGAGCCATTCTTCGCCGCGCTGGAAGATCTCGTCGCTCATCTCAAGGTGGGAGAGAAAGCAGTAGCCCCGAAATTCTTGCTCCCCATGAAAGGCAAAACGAAGGCTGACGCTGTTCGCATGGCGAAGGACTTGGGAGTACCGCTCGAATGGACGTGGAGTTGCGCGTTCGATGGCGATACACCTTGCGGCCATTGCAAGCCATGCCGCGAGCGCGCCGAAGGCTTCAAGGAGGCCGGCTTAATTGACCCCGTGATTGAATTCCGGGTGCCGAAAGCTTAAATAAAAAGATATTAAATCTCCTTGATTTCTGGGGAACAAATATAATCCAGGTATTTTTCTTTGATCTTAGCGGTGGTTGCATCACCCGCGTGAGCGATCAATCGATACACGAACTCGATCGAGCCCCCTTTTTTCAACGTGTAATCCCCGTTTAATTTCCCCTTGGTGAAATGCTTAAGACCAAACGGATTTGCCGAGAAAAGGCCATAATCCCGCACGTGCCAGTAAGTAGGGTGGCGGAAGCTCGATGGATGCTCGAGCATGGCGAATCCAACGCGATTTCCCTTCACGTTGCCTGAATAATCTACCCACGGTGCCTGCTTTCCCCAGCATTCCCTTTCACCGATGGCACCGTAGCAGTTTTCGATGCGACCACCTTTATCACCATCCATCGAGGTCGCAACCCTGACGGACAACAACCCGCCTTCTTTCGTGTCCCCGAACTTTACATCGTCGTTAACCGCTTTCAAAGTAACCGTGAAGTCGATCGTTTGATGGCCACGGGGGAGGTTGAAGAACCGCATCTCACGGCGTTCGGTGATGTCGAACTCGCCAAACTTGTTTTTCCACTCGTTCAGCAAGACAATGCGGCCAACGGCCACGCCCGAGCTCGCAACGGGCACGCTCTTTGTCTCTTGAGTTCCTGCCATCTTTTCGACACTCCAGTGATCGACCTCGTTCACCTCCCCGTAGGCGGTCCAGATGGATGTGTGATGGGGATGGTCTTTCGTCTCGCCTGGGATGCCGATCTGCATGGGATAATTTCGCGTTATAGGATCCCCGAATGGACCGATAAAAGGATGGAGGAAAGGACGATTCCGGTCGTTCACGTGCAAGGTGGTGAGAGACTCCTCGTTGATCTTGATATCATATTCTTTTTCACTTTTCTTTGCAACGGTGACTTGTTTCTTCTTGAGAAGGCTTTCTTTGTCTGCCGGACCATTTTTATCAAGGCCAAGCTCTATTTCCTGGTTCACCTTCAATTCTGGAAAGACCATAGCTATCTCCGTCTTCTTGTCATCGTTTGTCCATGCATCTGCAGGATACCACGCGCCCGTCTCCTCGTCCTTGAACCACGCTATGCCGTCGAGCTTGTGATTCTTTTCAAGAACCGTGGTTACCGGGCAATTAATTCGATCGTGCGGCCCGGCCAATATTACGATATGCAAATCTGTCATGATATCAAGTAATCGCCTAGTGTTTTAAAAAAGAATAGTCAAAGTCCGGAGCATCTCCTCCCAGGAGATAGCTCCGCGCTTCGATTATCGAAAGTTAAATTCTAAAAACGACGAGAAGCAAGGAAAGTACGGCCGCAGATGTCAGTGCCGCGACCGGAAATGTAATTATCCATGAATACACGATTCTTTTCAGCCTTCTCTTGTTCACGGTTTCATGTTTTATCAACGACATACCCACGATTGCAAAGATCAGTACTTGGCCACCGCTGATTGGGAGGGCTAGCAAGTTGGCCATTAGCAGAACGATGGCCATGCTTATCTCGATGCACAAGGCATCGGACGGGCGGATCTCAATGAGGTGCTTGCCGACGTTCCTGAGCAAGTACTTACCGATAATGATAAGTCCAAGGCCCACGGCAATACCACCGATCACGATCATCGCCACGAGCATGCCCGGATCGATCTGCCCGCTCCCAGCAAGGCCATAAAAAATGCCGAGAGCCTTGCCAGCGTCGTTGCCGGACCGATTCAACTCATTGAAGCATGAAAAGAATATCAAGATGATCATGAATACCCGTTCGATGCGTTCCAGGCCCGCGAGGCCGCTGATCCGCCGGCGGATGAATCGATTCATCAAAAACGAGATACCGAGGCACGAACCAAGACCGAGTAGCGGACTAAAGATCCAGCCAAGCACGATTTCTTGCATCTGGTTCCAGTGCAAGGCCGAAGAAAAGTCGGTTCCGATGAGTGGCCCGCACAACGCGACACCAATAAAAGCGCCGATGATGCTGTACGTGGTCGAAACGGGCATACCGATCCGGGAAGCGATGAGGATCCAAACCGTGACGGAGATCAAGATCGACACCATGATCCAGGCTTGATACCGGGACATATCAAGAACGGAGGCGTTGAGCATTTCAGTGCCAATTGATTGTGCCACGCCGGAGCTAAAAAGCATCGCACCCAGCGCGGCCAGCACGCCGCCGAGAATTACAGCACGTCGCAATCGCATGGCCCCGCTCCCGACAAGCGTTGCCAGGGTTTCATCTCCCGCTCCAATGCTAAATGCAAACCCAACGCCGAGCACGAGCGTGATGAGGATTTCAACGTTCACTGGCCATTTTCCCCCGCGCTAATCCAGCATCAGGTATTTAATCGCCAGGGCGTTGATGGAATCCGAGAAATCCTCCGCTTTATCCGCAACGCTGATCAGCACCTTCACGAGCGCGCGATGCATAAGGAGAGCCTTGAAATCCGATTCCATGTCCAGTATTTTCGCGTGCAATGTCCATTGCTGCTCGCGCGCGGCACGGCGTTCATCCTGGACCTTGATCCACGCATTCTCGGTCATCTTGAAATCCTTGAATAGGAACGAGATCTCATCGACCAGGGTCTCGACGGTGCTGGTAACGGCTTCAGCGAGGCCCACGAAATCCGTCTTGAGGGCCTCGGGAAAATTAAACTCATAAATTTGAAACTGGCGAGCCACGATCTCCATTTCGTCCGCGATCTCGTCGATCGTTTCCACGATGAACAAGTAGTCGTTTTTTTGTATACTCGGCAAGAATCCTTTCTGCTTATAGAGATTAACCGTGAAGACCTCCTTCACGCGATCGATTTTTTTTTCATAGTCGATGATTTCACCCACCAGCGAGTTGGCAGCGATCTTTCCTTGAGCAGAACCTTCGCAAGATTGCTGGACAAGGGCTTCCATCTTGCTTGCTTGTTCCTTCAAGAGGTCTAGGATCTCGTGCAAGATCTCGTGCATTTCCTTGGTCGCAAAAAGGTTCTTCTTGCGTTTTACATGCTTCATGTATGATCCCTCGTTGAAGACAGAGATAAACGAACGAGCTATGATACTAAATATCCACATATTATGCTAGTGGTATGAAAGGAAAAACAGTCGTAACTACTCGTTAAAAACTTGGTCACTTTCCCCGTTGCGCTGCTAGAGACCGCAGCGATCCTCCCGATTATCATCATTTCCTTTGGTCTTTAGCAAAAATTGTTAAGGTGCCGAACCAGAGATCGATCGGCGGAGATGTGCATGAAAGACGGCATCACGCGACCCAAGGCCGCGGTACCAAAACGGGCAGAGGAAAAGAGCCAGGACCAAAAGACCGGCGTCAAAGATGCGGGATTCCGGGAAAGCGCGACGAGTGCGAAAAAAAACGCTTTGAAGATCATCTACGGGCTAAGTCGCATGGGATCGACGTTGTTGCTGGACTTGATCACGACCCTCGTGTTTTTCATCTATTTTGAGAAGTACATGCTCGATCCCATCTTAGATGGAGTCGGAAACATGGTCGGGAAGTTCTCGATCGCAGTGAGCGGCTTTTTCATGGGTTACTTGTCCGATCGGTTTCCAGCCAACAGGATCGGCCGGAGGAAACCGTTCCTAATACTAGGGGCCCCGATGCTCGGGTTCTCGTTCATCATGCTGTTCATCCCGTATGAAGTCTTTACCAGCCCTTCCCAGGCAGATCTATTCGGCTGGATGACGTTGTGGCTGGTCATTTTCAACTTTGCCTACGGGTTTCTCGTCGTGCCGTATCAGAGCATGATGCCGGAAACTTTCGCCGAGAGGGACCGGTTCGGTGCATCCTTGTCTGAAAATGGCTTCAATTTCGGTGGCACGATCATTGGATTCGTGCTCTTTACCGATCTCTCGGTCATGGATTTCGCATCGCTCGGAGAAATGGTCTGGATAGTGGGATTCCTCGCGATCCTTTTCTACATCCCTGCCATCTTGCTGATGCCCGTCTCGAGCGAGGACACGGCGAATGCGAGGGCCAAGCAAGAGGCAAAACGAGCCGGGTGTTCCCCGGATCGCCAACAAGAGCCGCTACTCGCTACGATCAAGCATGATCTCGCCCGGGTTACCAATAACAAGAACTTCCTCAGGTATATCCTATTCATCGGCATTTCCGAGACTGGCATTTTCATGGCCATCACCACAGTGTTTGGATACATGGACAACGTCTTCGCTTATACCCTCGACGATTACATCATTGTCGGCGCAACGCTCGGCCTCGTGTCCCTCTGTTCCACCGCGTTGTGGTGGTTGCTGAGCAAGCACCAGAACATCCACAAGACGCTCGTGTTTGGGTACTTAATAAGCATCGCGGTTATGCCATTCTCGCTCTTGATGGGCCATTCCATTGATCCTGTTGATAAGCTCCTCCAGGGCATTTTTTTCCTAGGTGGCTTGATGGTGGGCCTCGATTGCGACTACTTTCTCCAGTACATCATGCTCGGGAACATCGTGGAAGACGACGAGCGGCGCACCGGGAGCAGCCATAGCGGGATTTATCACGGCCTTCTCGACGCCCCGGAGAATTTGTTCCAGGGGCTTGGGATGCTCATCCTTGGCATCATCATGGCCGCTCCCGACGTCACCTTGGGCAGCAAGACATTTTCATCAGGATACTATCTGTGGGGGCCGGTAGCTGCTATATTCCTGATCCTGGGATTGGTGTTGTTCCGCAAAATCAAGGTTGACTTGCCAGACATCATCAAACTTAACGAGCATCTCGCCGGGGGCACTCCCGAACCTTCCAGCATGCAAAAAACGGCGATTACAAAGGAGATGGAGGAAGCACGGAAGGCCGAGGAAGCGCGGAAAGCCGAGGAAGCGCGGAAAGCCGAGGAAGCGCGGAAAGCCGAGGAAGCGCGGAAAGCCGAGGAAGCGCGGAAAGCCGAGGAAGCGCGGAAAGCCGAGGAAGC
>JAUQYW010000131.1 GCA_030587525.1 Candidatus Sigynarchaeota archaeon
GTCGCGGTGTTCGTGTCCATCGTGACCACGATGGCGCTCCATGGCAAGTACGACACGAACAAGTAGCTGGTATATGACATAACGGTCGCTACACCAGAGAGTGCCATGAATGACGTTGCGATCGATGGTATCATCGGTATCCCCGCGGCGATCAGCATGAACACCACGAAACCGAACAATCGCTTGATCTCGGGCGTCATCGGGGCCGAGAGTGATGGCATCCCGGGATATGACCGGGACGGCTTGGTCAGTGGCAATTGCGTGATCGCTTCCGCCGGTCGCGGCATGGACGGGAACGTGAGCTTTTGCAGGTACGCGCGGGCGAATTCCCCGATGGCGCTCAAGTTCGCGCCCGGTGCCACGGCCCAGGTATACTCGTCGTTGCTGATTCGATCGGCGCCCGCGAGGCGCGCTGCATTCGGTATCGACCGCTGTTCCAAGTAATCCATGCGCTTGCTCACGATGTACGAGTGACCGCGGCACGTGCCGCTCAAGACCAGCGTCGCTTGTGCTTGCTCGCGGAGCAGCGTCACCACGCGCGTGACGAGTTCCCCCTCGACGCGCGTGTCCTCGATGACTGCCCTTTCGATGACCCGGTCGTCCATGGCATACGTGTACCCGATCAAGATCGATATGTAGTTGGCACCATCTTGCGTCGTAAACAAGTTGATGCCCGGCGCGATGACGTATTCGATGTTAAAGTTGGACGATGATGATGTCGGCGCCGATGCCTGGCTCAAGGTCAAGATGTTAGTCTTGAGCGCTTGTTCCAGCAAGTCAGTCCGGGTGCTGCTGAAGTCCTTCACCCTGAACACGAGGGTGATCGCCTTGTTGTTGAACATTATCCCATCTCTCGCGGGTTAGAAGATCCCGTTTACAACTTGGTCATTCCCGCTTTTAACGCTGGTGATCTTAACAACTTGGATCGAAATCCGATTCCTCGAACTTCTTGCTCAAAAGTTAAGCAGAGGTGGCTCCGATGCAGCTTCGGGAGCGCCAACGGCATCAGCAGGTGCTCCACCTTTGGCATCCACAAGTGCCCCGCCCTTGATGCTGACAAAACCCATTATACCCCCGATTAATGGCAGGTAAAAGCCCGGGCCCACAAACCAAACTATCGTCTCGGACATTTCGATCTCGACATGGAGGAAGTAAGTGGAATAGTCAAATAGGTAACCATAACCCGCAGCACCGAAATAAATCCCGGACGAAGATCCAATGTCGAATACTGACACGATCAACCAGAGAACGGGTCCTGTTAATGCAAGGATACTACCAATAATCGTGAATTTCGGTTTTTTTAAGCTTACAAATAACAACACCCCGCTTGAGGCGATCAAGATTCCCGGAACATAATCGATT
>JAUQYW010000081.1 GCA_030587525.1 Candidatus Sigynarchaeota archaeon
ATGTCTTGCTGGTATATGGCGATGTTCAACGCGAGCGGCCCACCCGACCTTTCGGCATGGTTCCGACTTCCAGAAGGCTGAACGACGATGGTAAAAGAGCAAGACACGACCGAGGAGTTTCATCACTGGTTCTCCGAGCGGCGCGTGGACCGCGTGAACCTGGTGCCGCCGCCCGCGGGGCTTGTGGCCGTGCTCGTCGTGATCTGCTGCTTGGCCGCGCTCGTGTCAAGTGCATCATTCTTTGCGTGGCTGGCGATCGGCTCCGGGACGATTGTCCCGATCGCCGTCGTTGCTGGCAGCACTCCCCGATACTTTCACGATGCGGCTAGGGACATCCTGGCGGTGCAGGAGCATGTCTCGTGGCGGCTCATTGCCGGGTTTCGCGTGACGAAGCTCCCGTCCAACGTGGACGGCAACCAGCGGCGGCTGCTGCGAAACCTGCACGGCATCGGCGCGGCATCAGGCATCACATTCTCGATCGTGGTGTCGCGGCACGAATTCCCGCGAGTTGCCGAGACGCGGTCTGCCGCGTGGTTCGAGCCGGGCGCGCCGTCGAAGGAAACCCTCGGCGTCGGTGAATCTGGGCACGCGTGGATGCTCGTCCTGGAAAAGCACGTGAACTTGCTCAAGGGCATGAAGCGGGAAGCCGCGGACTTTGCCAAAGCGCGGGATGCAACACGATCCATGTTCGTGAACACGTATCCGCACCACGGGTTCGCCGCCATGACGTCTGGCGAGCTCGTACGTGCGGCCGTGTGGTAAAAACATCGTATTCTTTTTTCTATCTTTATTTTGATAACGCTCTTGGGATTTCTATCCAAACCTTGATCTATGTCTTGATTATTTTAATTTAAAAAGCTCATTTGGGCTGGCAATATATGAAGAGTACTATCCGCCGCTTTAAAGTAGGATTCTTGCTATTCATCACGGTCGCTCTTGTATTCTGCAAGTGCGTATCAATATCCATGAATAAACCGGGGGGATGTGCGCGTCCTACCGTGCAAGGCCGGATCAACGCGTCAGTAATACGCCGGGCTGTCATGCCTTCCGCTGTTTATAATGTTGGATTGATAGGGGCACCCTTTAGTGGATTGATCGAAATCAGCATGGATATTATCAACGAGTATAACGGCTCGGCTTGGTTTCCTATCCACAATCCCACACTTGCACTATATCGCTTCGACGTCCCAATTGGCAAGGTTCTTCTCGTCGGGCGACCGCTCTCCATTGGGGGTTATCCTGATATGATCATCGGATGGGTGAATCGATCGGTTGCTAGTGCATCGTTTGACGAGTTGAACCAGATCGAGCTGCTCGATCCCGTTACATATCACTCTATCGCCGTATCCTGGGCCACTACCGTTACCCCGGGGCCAGATTACTTGAAAATCGATCCGGTGATCGTGTATGGAATCCCAGCTAACCATGCGACGAACATCACGGTCATATTAAAACCCACTGCAAACTGCCAAGATTCCGCTAGGATATACTTTAACTCACCCCAATACCCCACTCGACAACCCGTGATCGTGGAAGATTTAGGGCCAACCTTGAACTTGACAAGTGCACAGTGGGAAGAAGTAATGGTTGCGGATTGGAGTGGCATGCTCAACTTCGGGGTTCGTGATGTGGATGAGAACTTGTTCAGGTCAACCTGGTGCCAGGATTTGCTTGCCACATATTATGCCGTGGGTAGTTTCGAGCATTTCATGTCGAATTTTGACTGGAGTAACGGGGGCAGTTCAGGCGGTGTTGGCGGTGGAACAGGAGGCGGCGGGGGCAGTATCGGGGGCATCCTCGATTCGCTCAAGGGGCAAGGGGGCACCATATTGCTGGTGATCGGCATCGTTGGTGTCATTTACTTGATGTGCAAGTGCCGAGGTAAGGCGCCGAGTAAAGCTGCCGAAGGAACGGCGAAAAGAGCTCCACAGCCAGCGCAGCCATCGTCCGGTTCGGACGACACGATTAAGCTGCTCTGCCTCACGATGCTTTCCGAAAACGTGGCTAATCATCGTGACAGGGTTCAAAATCAGATTAGAATGTCCCGGACTAATGACCCCGAGTTAGAATACAAGAGAAAATTGCTAGAATGATTAGAGGTGATGGTATGAATATGTATGACATTTCAGTTCTTTCAACTCATAAAGAATTCAACTTTAATCTTGATATTGGAAAGAAGGAGGCGGTTGGTTAAATGGACCCATTCGCATTTCTCAGGCTCTTGGTGACGTCGTTTTTCGCGAACATCGTTGTGATAGGCTTGCTCGTCTCGCTCATCATCATGGCACTCGGGACGCTGCTCTTGCCTCTGAATCGCAATCGTGGCGTTAACCTCTTGCTCAACGGCATCATCCTGTGCGGCGTGTTGAGCGGGCTATCAGCAATGCAGCTTGGGGCGATCCCCGCGACGTTCAATGCCGTGGCGCGTGCCGGGCTCTACACGTTCCCGCCTGGGCCTGCCATGGACGTGTATACCACGATCATGGGCTGGATCCTGCGTGCAGTGAGCTTTATCTCGAGCCTACTCTTGATCATCGGCCTGCTCATCATGCTTGGCTCGCACGGGCACTCGGGCTGGAAACCCTTCCTCATGGGTTTTGTCATGGAAATGCTCGGCACGCTCATCGGCGGCGGGGGCATCATCAGCGTGATCATGCACTTCGTGGGGATCTCGGTGCCGGTACTCATGTAAAAACCTTGATCGCAGAACTAAAACGTTATATTTTTTTTTATATCCATAATCTGTGAAATCTGCTAAATTTTACCGTGAACATGATGCAATTGACACTTCGCAGCGCGATAACACGCAGATACATGGGCAGTTCGCGATTCTCAAAGAGTTATTGGTTATAATCGCTGCCTTAATTATCGAGTTGTGAGAAGATAGATGTATAATATGTGGAGGAAAGGGTAGAACCCAGCCCACCAGGAAAAAAAAATAAAAGAGGGGAGGGGGAGAGGGCGAATAGCACGACAGTCCCGGCAGCATCACCGCAAGGGATCCGCCAGCGGGCGTGCCATAAAAAAACGAGGACGCCTGGCAGTTGCTGGTGTTCTACCCATGGTTTTCACGCTGTTTCTACCTTAATCTTTTTTCAGTGTTGAAATATGGTTTTCATATTTAATAACATATCGTAAATAGATCTATTTCATCTCGAATTTTAACGAATTTGAATGCATTTTCATGAAACACTTAGTGAATGACAATAGTGTCGAGAGACATTTAGTGTAGATTGCTTCGTGTAGACCCATAATGTAGATTGCTTACAGAAGATCATCATCATTTTCGGTTCCATCGCTATTAAATCCCACCCCAGTGAGATCGAGGTCTCTGATCTGCTTAATTAGCTTGGTAACCGCCGCACCGACAACTTCCTTCGTCTTGCACCCCGTGCACACGATGCGCCCCGTGCTGAAGATCAAGAACACTGCCCTCGGCTCGGGCATGCGGTAAATCAGCCCGGGGAACACTTCCGGCTCGTACATGGCATTGTCCATGAGAATGGATGCCTCGTTCAGGTCGACGGTCACGTGCAAGTTGCCGCTCGCCACGATGTTCTGGATCGTGACCACGGGCTCAGCCTCGATGTTGATCTTTGCACCTTTTATTTTCTTGATAACGTCCTTGGCGACCGATTCAGCCTCGCTGGCATCGCGCAAGCCAGTGATGACCATTTTACCTGTGCTAAAAATCAAGGTTGTCGCTTTCGGGCTTGGAACGCGCATGATCAGGCCGGGAAATCGCTCGGGATTGTATTCGCAATCAGCATACTTCCGGGCGATCTGGTTCAAGTCGATCTTTTCGCCCCTCATGTCGATAGCAACGGTCGCGACGACGTTTTCCACTTTCCATTCAGGCTTGGCCCCGGCATCACCAGGGCGTGCTTCCTTGATCGTGGGGTTTGCCGTGCGCTTTTTCGCCAAGGCGATCTCCTTTCAATACTTGTGACGGTTCTTTATCGCTGTTGCGGGTAAATCCGACTTATAAATCAATGTTGTTGTCAAGTTTATAATTTTTCCTATGGGTCAATCGGGTTTTTTCAAGCTCGCCAGGTAGGAATGCCCGGTTCGTTTTAATGTCAACTTCGGTTGGCTCTGGATGTACTCTATCATTTCAAGATAACCGCGAACCGTGTTGTGGTGAAATTTAGTTTCTTTCACGATATCGGTGATGGTCTTTTCCTCGTTTTGTTTTAACTCTCCAAAAATCCTTTCAATAATGTAGTTTATCCGTGGCCTTTGAGGACTCATGCTTAGCACTTCGTTTCGATCCTAATACGAGTATATCAGCATCAAGACATAAATATCCAAGTTACCATGTATGTGTTAACACAAGTGTATCAGTACTAATACAAGTATGAAATACTCAAAAAAAT
>JAUQYW010000165.1 GCA_030587525.1 Candidatus Sigynarchaeota archaeon
GACGAGATCGAGAAGCAGCAGTTCGACATCTTCGTTGATATGACGCCGACGAATATCAAGACAGCGGAGCCCGCGATCACGCATTTCAAGAGAGCATTGTTATCCGGCAAGCACGTGGTCACGTCGAACAAGGGGCCGCTCATGCTGTTCTTCGACGAGGTCATGAGCCTTGCAAAAAAGCAAGGAAAGCAGGTCATGTACGAGGCAACCGTGGGCAGTGCAATCCCCGTGATCCATGAGGCGCAGTCTGGCTTGAACGGCAATCCCATCATTCGCATCGAGGCCATCCTCAACGGCACGTCGAACTATATACTCACGCGCATGGCTACCGAGATGATGGATTTCGAGGTGGCCTTGAAGGAAGCGCAGGAACGGGGCTATGCCGAGGCGGACCCGACCCTCGACATTGGCGGCCACGACGCTGCTGGAAAGCTTGTCATCCTCGCAAACACGGCCATGGGCTTGAAAAAAACCATCAACGACGTGAAGACAGAGGGCATCGAGCACATCACGCTCGATGCGATCGCCATGGCCGAGAAGGAAGGGTTCGTGATCAAGCATCTCGGCATCGCCGACGAGCACGGGAACCTGGAAGTGCGACCGAAGCTCGTGCCGAAGAACTCGCCCATGGGCGCCGCGATCACCGGGTCGCTCAACGCTTACAAATTCGTGACTGAACTCGCCAAGGACATCATCATCAGTGGCCGGGGCGCGGGCGGTATGGAAGCAGCGGCCGCTGTCTTGTCGGATATGATCAACGTCTCGAAATAATTTCCTTCATTTTGAAGCCGCGTCGGCATCGAGGGGGAACACGCCGCTGCTCTCCGAGAACGTGGAGGATCGCCGGCGGGGAACTAAAAACTCCTTGCCTTTGAAGTCGCTATTGTCTATCGCAGGTGTCACGCGAAAGCTTTTTGGATTTATTTTCGCGATATAGCTGAAAAACTCGAAGTGCACGCTATTCAAGATAAACCTCGCATTCACCAGGTCCCCGATTTTAAGGGTATCCTCCCACTTGATCAAGCCTCCCTTTTCACTCCGACGAGTATCGGGATCCCTCGCATGTCTAGTCAGGAAGGCGATCGGGCCAGTCGCACGTATTTCTTTCGACGTCATGCTCAGCAACTTGGCCACGATTTCCCCCTTGGGACTGAATTGCATCGAGCCACGGAAAAACACGCCGGCGCTGTATTCGTCCCAGGGCTGCGACTCCTCGTCATAAAAGTATTCGAACGTGCAGTTCACGCCTCCATCCTCTCTCTCGATGATATTCAGTTTCCATAATCGATCGGATGCAACATCTATGTCGTAATCCTCGCGAAGCTCATCCTTTATGAATTCCAATACGAGGCGATTCACTTGCTCCCCATCGAGTTTTTCGCTCATAAATCCACCTATAGGTGATAAAAAAGGAATAAAATCTATATTTCTTGCATTCTGCTCGGAATGCACGGCCTACATCTTGGGCAGCGCTGTGGAGATTTTATCGACCCAGACGCTTCCCTTTTCAGCCCGGAAGTTCTTGACCTGGCCATTCTTCAACGACACGTCGAACAAGTTCCCTTTCTCGCCAGGTTTCGCCGACGCGATGTCTCCCAACGGAAACGTGACCGAAACTGCCTTCGACGAGAAACCAAACTGGACCGTGGTCAAGGTGATCTTTCCGTTGAGCCATTTCCCATCCTGGAGAAATCCGCCTGGCCTCTCGAAGAGCACGGAGCCCTGGTTGACCGCGGATCCGGCCACGGGAGCCCATGCCGCGGGCATACTGCCCGGCTGCGCCAGCACGGGCTTCATCGGCATCGCGGCGGGTGCCGGTTGCGGGGTACCTTGAACCCCTTGGATGTTGCCGAGCACGGATGCCACGGCGCTGTCCACGAGGTTCGAGGTTGGCGCGGGCGCCGTTGCTGCACGGGTCTTGATCGCTTGTCCAATTCGTCCCCGTAATTCCCTCACCTGGGCATCGATAGCTTTCATCTGGTTGTTCTTCGAGATGACAACGATAATCAATATCCCGGTCAGCGCGCCGCCGAAAATGGCAAGTCCCCATCCTCGAGTGAGCAAGCCAATTGTTAGCAATAAAACGCCAATCATTATGATCACGCAAAGGCACCCGACCCCGAAGAACCCGCCTTCCACCTTTTTATGCTGGCTGGCGAAATTGTTCAGCTGTTCGAGTTCCGCTGGAGCCACGTACTGGATGCAGACGGGACAATAATCTTTCTGCCCGCATCTAGTGCAAATGACTCGGCCGCAAGACTCGCATTTCATGGGCTCCCATGTCCCGTAGAGCTGGCACCGGTTCCTGCACGTCGGGCAAGTGTATGTTATGACTTTAATTTTTGTCACGATTAGTCGACCTCTTTTTAAACCACGAATTCCCGGTAGTTCCGAAAGAAACGGGATACCTATATCAAAAGGAGAATGCGAAGCGTTAAAAAATTATCATTGGGGTCCCGGATCGCGTCATTTCGTGCCCAGGACTTTTTGCAAGTATTCGCCCGTGTAGGACTTTTTATTTTGCACGACGTCTTCCGGTGTACCCTCGGCCATAAGATAGCCACCTTTGGCACCGCCGTCAGGACCAAGATCGATGATCCAGTCGGCAACCTTGATAATATCCATGCTATGCTCGATGACAATGACCGTGTTGCCGCGATCGACGAGTTCATTCAAGATGGCAAGCAGTCGCTTGATGTCTGCAAAGTGCAAGCCCGTCGTGGGCTCGTCGAGGATATACAGTGTCTTGCCCGTCGCGGGTTTCGACAGCTCCTTGGCGAGCTTCATCCTCTGTGCCTCGCCCCCGCTCATGGTCGGGGCGATCTGCCCGAGCTCCATATAACCGAGCCCCACATCGAGCAATGTCTTGAGCTTTTGCTTGATCTTGGGATGGTTGCCGAAGAACTCCATGGCTTCCTCGCACGTCATGCGGAGCACCTGATCGATGTTCTTGTCCTTGTACGTCACCTCGAGGGTCTCGAGGTTGTACCGCTTTCCCTTGCAAACCTGGCATTCCACGAACACGTTCGGCAAGAAATGCATCTCCATCTCCAGGAACCCGGAACCGCCGCAGTTCTCGCATCGACCGCCCTTCACGTTGAAGGAAAACCGCCCCTTCGTGTATCCTCGGGACTTCGCCTCGGCCGTGCTGGCATAGATGTCGCGGATGTCGTCGAACACCTTCGTGTAGGTGACCACGTTCGACCGGGGCGTGCGACCGATGGGGGATTGGTCGATATTGATGATCTTGTCGATCTGATTTGCCCCGATGATGGCATCGTGATCACCTGGCGTGTCCCTCGCCTTATTGATGATTTTAGTGAGGCCCTTATAGAGGATCTCGTTAACAAGCGACGATTTTCCCGCGCCCGACACACCCGTGACCACGATGAAGACCCCGAGCGGGAACTTGACATCGATGTTCTTGAGGTTGTGCTCGCGCGCGCCCTTGACCTCAATGTATGCCTTGTTGATCTTCCGGCGCTCGACCGGGATCTCGATGAATTCCTTTCCCGAGAGATAACGGCCTGTGAGGGAATC
>JAUQYW010000665.1 GCA_030587525.1 Candidatus Sigynarchaeota archaeon
TAGGAGCAATGACGGGCGTGGCGGCGGTATACAGCCAATGGATTAGCATCCTATTCTGGTTGGCCATCGGCTGCACGGCGTCGACGATCGTGCTCGCGGTATTAGAGTCGAAAAAAGTGATTTGAACATGGGTGGCAAGAAAAATAGAAATAAAAATGCTGGTAAAGTCGCTGGCATTATCATTGGCCTTTTTGCCGCGGGCGTGATCGGGTATTTATTGCACACGTTCACTGCCCCTGGCAACAACAACACGACGGTGCACGTGACCGTTGACGATGATTTCGGGCTATCGTTTGACGGCGGGGTTGTCAATAAAACGTACAACCTCACGTCATTCGGTGTTTATTCCTACACGATGTCCCGGAACATGTTCAACGCGATCAATGCATTTTTCAACGCGAATACCACGAAATTCCTGGACATGAATAACATCACGGCAGAAACCGGCATTCCTTACGTGGTCCTCGGGTTCACGGATTATTTCTACTCGGCGGACGCAGATTATTTCTACACGGCGGATGAAAACACGTGTGTTGAAGGGAAAACCGGGCATTTCACGTTTGGCGACAACGCGTTGTTATTCTGGGAGGTCTGGATAGAGGTTTGGTACAACGGCACGACGCATTATGAAAGCTTTTCCGCGCCGGAGATTGTCGCGCTGGATGACTGTCTATACCACGGGAATTTAAGCCGGGCCGTGTGGCTCGATGCACTGCCGTTCATATTCCGCAGCGTGAATTCATTGACCATCGCGGACTGGCAGCAAATGTCACTGGTTGACGATCAGCTCATCGTTGACATCGGTGGCACCCCGGACACGCTCTATGAATATGGATTCGGGCCTTAAAAAAAACTTCGTTATATTTTTTTCCCTTTTTGGTGAAAAATCACGCTCGCGCTCGAAACCCGCCGCCCGCTGCATCAACGCCGCGGGGTCGCAGTGTCATGGCGAGTGTTGATCACGCTCTCCATGTTCGTCATCCTGTTCGCGATCGAGGAGACCATGCAAATTACCGGGATCGGCGCACCATGGACGACCACGATCGGGGATTGGCGATTGTTGGGTATCGGGGCGTTCGTGTGCGATTATTCGATCTGGATTCTCGACATCATCCCGTGCTGGCTCATCATCGGCATCGCGTGGATACTTAACAAGGGCACGACGAAACAATTCGCCTTCACATGTGTTAAATGGATTGTTTGGCTCTTTTGTGGCTATTGGCTCATGTGGGACATGGTTTTCATCGCATTATTTGCGGTAGCCAAGCC
>JAUQYW010000220.1 GCA_030587525.1 Candidatus Sigynarchaeota archaeon
ACGCCCGCTTCTCGGCACCCGACGCGGCTGACAGGTCGATCACGGTCGCGCGGTGCGCCAAGAACGTGTCGTCCAGGGCCGGAGCGTCGGTGATGCTGTACCATGGCTCGGCCCAGCCCTTGAAATCGCGTGCCAGCGCCGCGGCAACCGAATGCTCCGGCATTGATTTGGCATCGAAGGCGAGCTGGTCGACGAGATCCCCTATCTTCGGTAATATATTCGCCGTGACCGATGTCTTGAGGGCTTCTTCCAGCCGCGATGCCAGGAATGTTTCCTGGTCGCTCGAAAAGCCGTGGATCGCCGCCAGCGCGGTTGCAAACAAGGTTGCATAATGCATGGAGCCACCGATGTTGCTCGCTGCGGGGATCATGGGGTTGAGTTTGATATCACTACCGAGCGACAGCACGCGCGCGCCCGGCACGTGATAGTCGCCGTGGTCGTCGATGACGATCGCGACGAAAGGATTAGGCGTTCCCAGCAGTATCTTGAGCAAGGCGACCCGCTCGGCCGTCTTGCCGCCGGCGATGCAGCACCCGCCACGGAAGTGCTCGAACCGGATGCCCGCGTCGGCAATGGCTGCCAGGGACTCTGGCTCGACGACCTTCCCGATGACCACGTCGTTCTTCATGGTCGCGGGAGCGTGCGTCTCGACCGCGGTGCCAACCGGCACATCGGGGGCTATTTCCTTGGGGATGGTTGCATCGACCGCGAGCTCGTCGCCTATGAAGTACGCGAGGCAGCGCGACCGGCCAGCACGCTCGAATTCGAACCCGGTGAAGTGCCCGCCGAGCGTCACGGCCATGATGTCTGCCGACGTGCCCGCTGTCGCTGTATCTTCTGCCGAGATGCCAACCCGGAACCCGACCTTCCACCCGCCGTCGCGCGACGCGTACCACGCGGCTTGCTCGGCCTCGGTCTTGAACCCGAGCGCATACAGCACGCGCGCTTGCAAGTTGGACCGCTTGGTGAAGGGTTGAAACTTCACGGCACGGAGCTCGAGCGCGTACCTGTACCGAACCGCCGGATGTTGTTTCAGCGCCCGGATGATGAACCGGTGGTTGAGCCGCACATCGATCGGGACGGCTTTCCACGACCATTTCTTTTCACAAGCGGGGGTGATGGTGTTTTCGAGGGGCATTGCGCCGATCTTGACTATTGTAAATGCAGCAAGGCGCGATAAAGCGATTGCCAGGGCAATCCCGGCGTCGAGCAAGGCCATCCCCCACGCAACGAGGCACATGGCGGTATCCCCGGTCATCCCGGCGACTGAAAATAACACGATCGTGAATAATGTGCCCAATGCGAGCGAGCCGCCCGCGATGGCGCGCCGCAGCAGCAATATCTTGGTACCCGGTATCGAGGTGCTTATCGAGGGCATCGGTTGTTCGGACGTGGCCGCGTTCCCGACGGGCGTGCCCGGTACCATATCTTCCATGTCAATGTACTTGGATGCGCTTTTCATGCGGCGCACCGCACGAGGCTTGTATAAAAACGAAAATGCTAAGACGTTATAGTATAAATAGTGGTTTCCCGTAGATACATACAAACAAACTTAGTACGAATAAATCTGGGTAAATCTATCCCGATTTCACGGTGGGAAGAATGGTCGATAATAAGGGTGATACCAAGCCTGGAAATGCAATTAATTGGGAGAAGGATAACCTTCCAGGACTGGATTTAACTGGTGTGTCTGCAATCGAATTCTTGAAATGGTTTGTGTCGAATGAACCAATGCCTAAAGTCGGAACAATTCTTGCGAAGAAATGTGCTTCATCAATTGCTTTGCATCTTACCATGTTATTCATTAGCGCATCAGACGCTAATCTACAAGGCCGGCATTCATGTAGTTTATTCCTTTTACGAGGAATGGAGGACGCCCTTGATTGTTTCAGCGCGGTCTCTCTTGTCCCAGGATGTGCTGAGAAATGGACTCAAGGAAAATTGAAAGCTAGTGACGCTGCGAAGGCATGCGAAGGGATCTTTTCGGGTGAGTTCAGATCTGTCGATAATAAAGATTTTAGTTCTTATCGGAAAGGGGTCAGAGACTTTCTAAACAATTACACGCATTGCACTCCAGTATTAACAGATTGGAATTGCTATATGCATTTTGATCCTCTGGATCTTGATACCACACAGAAAGACGGAATAAAACTAACTATGCGCCTGAATTATCAAATGAGGCTTCTCGAATCAAATGGTAGACGAATAAGTGGATACCTTCAGGCCCATATGCTGGAATTCCTTGAAGTTATCAGACGTGCATTCACCGGATTTCTTAAAAACTATCCTATACAGCGAAAAATATTCCGAAAAATAATCATTTCATTTGAAACTATAATGAAAAAATACTATCGAGAAGGAGTAGTATTCTCCCCTATTCCTCCTGAGGTTAGTAATCCGATTTTACGTGATCCTAGAGATCCCACGAAGATAATTATGCTCGATATGAAAGATATCGGTAATTCTGATAGAGAAAAGGTATAGTTGATTTTTTCTCACCTCAAACTCGATCACGCTAGCACCGGCACCGATATTCCCGTGAAGTGCAATATCATGCTAATGATGCCCCCGCTGCCGACAAGCGTGCCGAGGGCCTCCATTCCCACGCCTATGAGGAATGGCTGCTAGCCCGAGTGCCCGCGCGACCCGAGCAACATTAACCCTCCGATGCTCATGATCGCGCTGGATATGACGCCGATGCCTTTCATGATCCAGCCGATGGCCACATTGAACGCGTCCATGGCAGGCCCCGCCAGGACCGTGTTCAAGCCTACCCGCGCCACAGCGTTAAACGATATAGGGATCGCTCCGAGCTGCACCGCCGACAGCCCGCACAGCACGCCGCACAGGATGATGCCGTCGAGCAAGAGTCCAGTCCCGTGGTCGCGGCGCACGGGCATGAGCAGCATGCCGAATGCCATGATGAAGAACGAGGCGAGCATGCCGATCACGACGATGTTGACGAAGCACGACGCGACCACGAGCGAGAGATAGCTGAACGCGTCCATTCAATCGGTCGCCTCCGCTTCCTCGTCGTCGTCGACCGGGCCGCCTGGTGCCACGTGGGTCGCTTTCTGGTGAATGCCGCCGTCGACGATCTCGTACTCGGTCTCGTCGTCGCACGACACGAACGTGAACCGCCCGGAATAGCCCTCGGTGCCGATGATCGGGCGCACGACCGCATCCTCTGGATTACACGCCCTGACAATCTGCTCGCCGGTCGGCCGTTCCTGGCCTTGCCCGGGCTTGTAGCCTATGGTGTTGATGATGATGAACGTGATCTTGTTGGCCGTCGCGAGCAGCGCAAGTCGTGCCAAGTGGTCTTTCGCCTGCACCCACATCACGCGGCGGATGGCCGGGTCCTGGACGGTCTGGTCCATGCTGCCAAACGCGGTGTCCAGCACGAGCAAACCGATTTGCCATTTCTTCATACCGAGGGTGAGCTGCTCGATGGCGTGCTCGACGGCGAGCGGGGTCGTGGCGATGTTGAGCAAGATGCGGCTCGAATAATCTTTTCCAGTCGTGGTTGCCGATATAGTGGCGAATCGCTTGGTTGAAAAGCCCTTGGTCGTGTCGATCCACGCGCAGCAACGGCCGAGGGATGCAATGCCCGCCGCGCAGCACATGGCGATGGTCGTCTTGCCCGTCGCGGCAGGGCCGAACAAGTGGATGGTGCCGGGCTCGACGCGCCCGCGGAGCAGGTTGTAGAGGATCACCATTCACGCATCATCCTCCGCGTGCATTCCCCACCAGCGCACGAGTTCCTGGAACGTGGCCGACGTGCGGTCGATCTGGATGGACTTGGACGAATCTGTTGCCCGCACCGAGCCATTTTTATCGACGTAAATGGCAAGAACATGGATCGGGTTACCGTGCAGTATCACGTGGCAGAAGGGATACTTGGCGGCGCCGGCGAGCTCCGCCGACGACACGCGGGCCTTGAACATTTGGCCGCATATCTCGCATTTCGACGTCAAGAGCAAAGCCTTGACTATCGGCACTGGACGATCTAAAGGTAGTCTTGCTTGGGTCATATTGTATCCCCTTTAATTCATCATGTAGATTAATAAGGAAAAAGGGAAATTATACCGCGGCTTGAACATGCTCGCGCTTCGCCCCGTCGGCGATCGCCTTCACGCGCCCGTGGAAATCTTTGATGATGGTCGCCAGAATTTCAGCATTCGATGTTGCGATGACCTTCACGCCCTCTTGCTCGCCGAAGCGCTCCAGCCATTCCACGACGATGTCACGGGTCAGCTCGTCATCGAGCGGCCGCCCGTCGTCCCATGCTACGACGATCGCGTGGTCGTACGCTGCTTTCAAGCTCGTCAACATGCTGAAGATGCGGTTCTCCAGGCATTCCTTTGCGGCACTCGTCAACGACAAGACCTTGATGCCCAACCCCTTCCCGATCGTTATGTCTGGCAGTCCCGACGGCGGCACGACCGACACGGGCACGTGCATCCTTTTCAGCGATGCGTTGAGCGCCGTTGCGAGCAAGGAATCCGACGCGATCACGACCGGGATCGTGTCCTGCCACCGCTTGAGGTCGGTGATTGACACGTGTGGTTCACTATCACCGCGAGTATCGCCCTTGCTTGCCGAGAATGCTTCCATACGCTGCTGGAGGGCGGGACGACGCGAAGGCCCGGCGGTGTCGAGCAAGTTCGTGTCCCCCGGCTTCACGTTCTTCACGTTGCAGTAGATATTGCGCAATTTCGATAGTTTACCGTCGAACGCCTTCATACGAAATTCGTCCATGGTGCTGCGCGTGTAGAGGATCGCCACGTTACCCGCGTGCTTGCGCCCGGTTCGCCCTTGCCGCTGGATGAACTTGATGATCGATGCCACGGTTTCATAGAACACGACGAGGTCGCACTCAGCGATGTCCAGCCCTTCTTCGGCCACGGATGTTGCCACCAAGACGTTGAACTCACCGGAACGGAACTTGCCGAGGATCTTGCCTTGCGTATTGCGCTTCATGCCCTCGTCGGACTTCTTGCGCGTTCCTTGCCCAACGAACTTGTGGATCTTGATGACCTTGTCGGCATCCCCGATGTAATCACAGATCATCTTGATCGATGCCCGGTAATTGACAAAGACCAGGATGCGGGATGAGGGGTTTGCCGCTAGGAATTCCGATAGCATTTGCTTCAAGACGACAAGTTTGGGATGGTCGCGCTGCGCGGGCGTACCTTGCTTCTTGATCTCACCGACGAGCTGGATAGCGTGATTGTAGCCTTGATCCATGAGCACCTCCGCGGTCGCCTTGGTGCCCTTTTTCTTGAAGTCTTGCATGAGCGAATCGTGGTAGTCGAGCAGCGCATCGATGCCGTATGTTTCCAGCATCTCGATGGCGTGGTGGATCTTGATGCACGTCGCGAGGTGGGACATGATCTTGAACTTCAACGGGCCGCCTTGCTCGTCGCTGCTGAACTTCTGGAACAGTTCGAGGAAAAACATCTTGGGGATGGCCTTCTTGAACTGCTTGCCGTTGACCACGTCAGCCTCGGCGATGCCGGCCATGACGAGCCACGTGCAGCACTGGGCGAGCGATTGCATCAAGCATTGCAAAGCATCAGTCCAGGTCGCGGGCAAGTCCACGCCGAGTCGCCGGAGCGTTATCGGGTGGATGTATGGCTGCACGTCGGCATCCTCCCGGAACTTGAAAATCGCGTGCGCGGGATCGATGTCGAGGGTTTGGCACAAGGCAGCGATCTCCTCTTCTGTCTCTCCGGGGGATGCCGTCATGCCGAGGACGCGCGGGTGATATCCTTGCTTCTTCAAGTCATCATGGATGAGCACGTATGGATGGTCGAAGGTCGCATGGTGCGCTTCGTCGAAGATGACGCTGGCAAGGCGATCCCGGGGAAAGCGGTTCCTTTCCAGGTCATTGTTAAGTGTTTGAGGGGTCATTAACAGCACGGCGGGCCGGTCGATGCCAATCCCGGCGTAATATTCTTGCCTGAGGTGCGGTTCCATGCCGCCGTCGATGATCGTGATATCTTGAGAAGGGATTGCGAGTTTATCGACAAAGACCTCCTGGTGCTGGATGAGCAGCGAGCGGGTCGGTGCGAGCATCACGATGATGCCGTAGCGATTATCTTCCTTCATATCACTGGCAACCATCGCCACGTGCAAGACGGCGACCATGGTTTTGCCGAGCCCGGTCGGCAGCACGAACAGCGTGTCGTGGTTGATGTAGCTATTCCACGCTGCCTCGACCTGGTAGTCGCGCAGCGCCATGCCACCGAGTTTAAGGAAGGGCGTGGCTTCGTACCAGGAACGGGCTTTGGACAAGACTTCTTTCGTGATTGCCATTTCGCGTCGTGCCGACGAGCATTCAATAGCGTTGCTTTTGTCGGACAGTTAAAAACAAAAAATCAAAAATTATCATTAGTCTACGTTCAGATATGATTTCCGTGTTCGGTCATCGAAGATTTTATTCTTGTTCGTCTGGAGCCTCGTCTGTGTTGTGAAACTTTCCTATTGTATAGGCAACCGTAGGCAATTTTAGGTTCAGAAGCCTAAGATTTAGGACGGTTTTATAAAAATCTTTTTATAGGTTTGGATACAAAGTGTTTGTTAAATACATAAAAGGGGAACGAAAGTGGCAAGTGATGTGCAACATCCTGGTCAGTTAAGAACCGAGATCATAGAATACTTAAAGAAATGTGTGAAGAATTCCAACAAGGCAGTGATCTGGTTCGCTCTGAAAAACCGGGACAAGGCTGTCGATCTCAAGACGCTTAAAGCAAAGATTCAAGAAGATTTTGGCCGCCCGTTCAAGGATCGCGTCCAGATGGGCTACGTCGAACGGAGGACAGCATTCACGCCCGCGGAGCTATCGTACCTCATCCGGCTCTACCGCGTGCAGGCCGATTCGTTACTCAAGAACTTAATGAGGTCGGCAACCGTTCCAAAGAAGTTCTCGTTCAAGCGGGCCAACGGGAACGGGGTCGCCGCGGAGTGGCAAGTGCCCCGCGTGGTCGACGGTAATCGGACGATCCTCTACATTCATGGAGGCGGGTTCTTTGTCGGTTCCGTGGCCGTCTATCGAAAAGGCACCGCGGCTTTAGCTGAGCGCTTCCATACCCGGTTGTTAAGCGTCGATTACAGGCTCGCGCCCGAGCACCCCTTCCCGGCAGGCCTCGACGACTGCGTCTCGGCCTACAAGTGGCTCTTGTCTGGTAA
The DNA here is from genome assembly GCA_030587525.1 of Candidatus Sigynarchaeota archaeon. Classification (GTDB taxonomy): domain Archaea; phylum Asgardarchaeota; class Lokiarchaeia; order Sigyniarchaeales; family Sigyniarchaeaceae; genus Sigyniarchaeum; species Sigyniarchaeum tengchongense. The sequence goes on from JAUQYW010000220.1 coordinate 7,195, forward strand.
CATCTCACCCGCGGACATCATCATCGCCGGGGATTCCGCGGGTGGCGCGCTGACGCTTTCGACGCTCCTGAAGCTGAAGCAATCCGGTATTCCGCTCCCGAGGGCAGCCGTGTGCTTCTCGCCCGTGACGGATCTCACGTACTCGGGCACGACATGGACAAGCAATGAAAAAACGGATCCCATCATCCGGTTCATGCCTTCAATGTGCTACATCCTGTCCGTCTTGTACGCCGCTGAAGCGGGGCCGAAGAACCCGCTGGTCTCCCCCCTCTTCGGGGACTACCGTAGCTTGCCCCCAATCTTGATACAAGTCTCCAGGCACGAGATGCTCTATTCCGATGCCACGGGAGTTGCCGAGCGGGCGAGAAAAGATGGCGTCGACGTAACCCTCCAAGAATGGGATGGGATGATGCACGTGTTCCAGGGATTAGGCATCGGGACGAGCTGGCCCGAGGTCTCGGACGCGTTGACGAAGGCGAAGGCGTTCATTGATAAGGCATTCCAGAGCGCGCCGACCCGTGCTTAATCCACTTGTTTTTCTTTTGATTCCGTGCTACTTCTTATCACGAACCGACAGGAAGGTGTAGTTTTCGTAGGAAGATAACTATCATAGGAAGATAAATGAGTTAAATGAAATCCGCGTCATCTTTACCATCGGAATCCAATTCCCCTTCCGCTTTCCCGATGCCATACTCTTTCACCTGGTCGACGAGTTTTTCAACTGCTTCCCCGACGATCTCCTTCGTCTTGGCACCCGTGCACACGATGCGTCCCGTGCTGAAGATGAGAAACACGGTCTTCGGCTCAGCCATGCGATAAATCAGCCCCGGGAATACTTCTGGCTCGTACATGGCATTTTCCATGATGATCGACGCCTCGTTGAGGTCAATGTGCGTGTGCAAGTCCCCACTGGCGACGATGTTCTGGATCGTGATCACTGGCTCGGCCTTGATGTCGATCTTGGCTTGCTTCAACTTCTTGACGACGTTGGCGACCACGGCGCTTGCCTCGTCGGCCGCGCGCAGGCCGGTCACGACCATTTTTCCGGTGCTGAAAACCAAGATCGTTGCCTTCGGGTCCAGGACGCGCATGACCAGGCCGGGGAACCGCTCGGGGTTATACTCGCAATCCGAATATTTGCGTGCGATCACGTTCAAGTCGATTTTTTCGCCGGATGTACCGAGATCGATTACTACGGTCGCGACGACGTTCTCGACCTTCCATTCCGGTTTTAATCCAGCCTCCGGTGCTGATGGTTCAGCCGCACTTGGTTTCGCGGTGCGTTTTTTCGCCATGGTATGCTTGCCTTTGCCAGCATGTTTTTAAAACGAGATTTAGAATTACTTCGTGAAGGTCTCTTTATAAATAGTATGCCAAGACATTCATAGAATGGCTCGCAATTTATGACGGATAGGTGATGAGAATGACGACCAAGAAGAGTTTGATGTTGATGAAAGCAGCGGAAGAGGTGCTCCGGCTCGATCCCAAGAATGTAAAAACGTGGTCCGATCTCGGGAAGATCCGTGACAAGCAGAAGGATTACAAGGGCGCTGCAGACGCGTATGAAAAAGCAGTCGAGTTTTATCCCTTTGATGATTCTGTGTGGCTGAAACTTGGGAAGATTCGAGTCAAATTGATGGACTACAAGGGAGCTGCAGAAGCATTCGAGAAAGCGGCAAAAATCCTCCCGGGAAGACTGAATACTGGAATTGCCTCGTGGATGCAAGAAAGAAACTAAAAGACCCCAAAGGCGCTAAAGAAGCACGGAAGAGGCAGAATGAAGTTATCCGCCAATCTCGTCATATCGAAGTTCCATCTCAATTATTAGGGTTTATTTTTGTATGCATGATCGTGGGATTCTTGCTCTCTTGGCCCTTATCCGCAATCGGTGGTCCTCCCACTCCGGAAAAGTATTGGGGTATTTGGCTACGTGTCGGATGGTGGCTTGGTTTCGTTCCGGTTGGATTCATCCGCTTCTGGTGGTGGCTGAAATACGACGAATGAATAGTCTCGATGATGGTAAATATCACCATCATTTTTGCTTGCATAAGACCACGTATAATAAATCTAAAAATGCCGCCGACATGTTCAGGCCCGTCGTCGCCACGGTCGGCACGACCTTCACGAACCGACCCTTCCAACGCGAGTTGAGAACAGCTTCCAATTTTTGGGGCCGCATCGCCGCGGGGATGTCTTGAAAATTGGCTTGCACGATCACGGGCGTGCCGGGCGGCGCGAACGCCATCAACTCCTCGAAGCTACGGGCGCTCGCTTGGATGAACTCCGGCCTGCAGTCCGCGACAAAGATCGCCCCGTCGATGCTTGCGCCCGCGAGCTCCCGCGTGTTCAAGAAGCGTTCTTGCCCCGTGAGCGCGGACAAATGCACCACGACGCTGATGGCCGTGCTGCCAGACGGGATGGTGAACTGGAAGGCCGTGTACTCGTTCCAGAGCGTGCGGCCCGCGGTCGTTTGCACCTTGATCACGTCATCAAGCCGGAACCGCGAGAATATCTCGGCGACTGCCATGAGCGACGTGGTCTTGCCCGCCTCGGCAGGCCCCCAGTAGATGATCTTGAGCTGCACGAGCGCGGGCTGTGCTTTTTGCTGCGATGATGATGGTGTTTTTATCATGACGTGCTCATGGAATTGGAGTATTTAACGAAAAATCACCAGAGTGTCGTGATTAAATTTATAGGAAATCACTCGGAGAGAGGGGCACTTGCTGGTATCTTCATCATGTTCAGACGATGGAGATATGCCAGATCGATGTACCAGACCACGGGATCGTCGAGCGCCGAGTGTCCGTCAACGGGAGCGGGTTGAATTGTTCCGGGTTACCGCCCCTGACGGGACACGTGTCTGAGGCCAAGCCGGAACACCCCCGCAAGAAAAGGTTGGTTCTTCGGTGGTACCAGCACCATTAACCAGCAAGACAAAGGAGGTGAAACGGCATGAGTCATCATTCCCACTCCCCGAACGATGATCGCTCGAACAGCATGAACCCGAACAATTCGGCGTATCAAGCGGCGAACGATAATCATTCGGACCAGTTGAACCCGAACAACGAGCGGTTCCAGGGAGACGACGACGATGAAGACGAGGAGGAGTGATTTTTTCTCGCCGGATTCGCTCTATCTTTCCCCTTTTTTCTTTTTTTTTCCTTATTTGCGTATAGTAAGGAAAATGGCTATTAATACCGCATATAGTGCTATTATTCCTAAGACAATGTACCCTAACGTTCGATATTTGTTCTTTTCGCGGTTAATTCTCTTGTTTTTATCAAGAACCGTGCCATCTTGAAAATCTGGGGCTGCTTCTACTGGTGGGGTGGATGACTTTAACCATTCCTTGCATTTTCTTAGAGTATCCAGGGCTACTGTGGATTTTTCTTCGGTAATCTTACGATCACTTAATAAAGAATAACAATCATCACACCAATAGCGACGAAAAAAGTGCAGAAATGGTTTGTAATTCATACACGGAGTGCACAGAACTTTTCCACAATTGCGACAGAACCGGATTTCCTTGATAGATTTGATCCGTTCGCAATCTGCACAGATAAATTCTTTGATAATAGATTGTTGGGTGCTTTTTCCATCCTCCAGTGAATACTCGCGGCGCTCCCCTCCGCAAGAGATGATGACTTCACTTGATTGGTTCCAAAATGGATAATAATCGAGAATGTTGATACTATTCACACTAGGCTTGCAAAACATTTGATAATCACGATTATTTCTTCCGGTGTAACGAACTGTCTTGGTTAATGCATCTTGAAGGATTGTCTTGAGTTGCTGCACCGAGTATACGATCTGTGTGGTATCCGGCGTGCTGATGTCTATTCCTTTCTCGTGCCAAATTGATGCCAAGGCTTGCATAGAGCTGGTGGGAGATTGTATGGGCAATTGGGAATAAACCATTTGTGTTGATAACTGATACCAGTTATCATTATAATCAATTGAATAGACCAAATCTTTATATTTGCCACGAGACGTGAACCTTTGATGAGCCTTGAAATGAACGATCATATTTTGGGTGAATTGAGGTGGTTTGACTTCTATATTCGTTATGTAGGATG
>JAUQYW010000250.1 GCA_030587525.1 Candidatus Sigynarchaeota archaeon
AATCGAGTTACTGTTTCGCTCGATGGTCGTGAAAGAACACACGATATCATACGCGGCCAAGGCACATATAGAAAAACCATTAACGCCATTCATAGTCTCGTAAAACTGAAAAAAAGATATGGATATCCAGAAGTACGAGTAAATACCGTGGTATTGAAACAAAACCTTCCCGATCTCTTGTTTCTGTATCTATTCTCAAAGAAGCACGGGATAGCTTTGAACTTGATGCCCTTCATACCTGGCGGTGCTCAAAAGGAAGGAGAAAAAGCATTTTCGGAAGAAGAGATTGAAAATTTGAAACCTTCAGGAAACCAATTAATATTACTTGAGGATATGATCAAAAAGCTAAAGGCTTTAAAACGAAGGAGCGGCTTCCTCTTTAATTCGGATAAATTTCTGGATTTGTTGCTCGATTATTACCATGGAGAGAAATTGGATAAAATTTGCACCAAATTCGTGTATGAACTCGGCATTTTATCCGATGGCCGTATGGCATTCTGCGCCCAATCGGGATATCTTGGAAATATACGGAAATCATCTATCAAAGCTGCTTGGTATTCGCGAGAAGCAGTTGAGAACAGGAAAAAGCTCAAGAATTGCAATGACTGCTTCATAAACTGCAATTATGCCCCGCCTTTAGTTGATCTCCTCAAGGATTTCTTTATTTATCCCACGACGAGAAAAATTCGTTCTATTTTGAGAATACAATAGAGGATATACTAGATACCAGGCCTTGTATGTTGCATTCATGGTCCTTTTATCCAGCCAAGAAATCTGCTATCATTTCCTTGATCACGGCAGGATAGAGGCGAGGCGTGTTTACGATATTATTTGAGAGCGCACATTCCCACGTGCAATAACAATTCTTGTTTTTTATAAAATCCTTGATCTCCCTGTTTTTTTCCAGGATATCTTGGATCGAGTAGTGAAAATTCTTGATATTTCCCAGGCATTTGTGTAAATATTCGCAAGGATAGACATCGCCATTGCTCTGCAGTACTATCATCTTAGATTGTGCATAGCATCGTGTTGGCATCATCTTGTTTTTCTTCACTTGCGGGATCTGGCGATACACAATTTTAACAAGTGCATAATAAAGCCGAGCAAAAATGCTTGTAGATCGCGTGCGCATCTTTAATTTTTCAAAGTGCGAAACAACATTGCAAAATTCGGTGGTTGAAACACTCATCGCGGTTTGATCCCGAGGAGAACCGCGAACTAGTGTTATTGACATGTCGCAATCCTTGAAATGTTGTTCTACATAATCCAAAATGTTGTTAAAATCTGATTTATTGTATTTATTCAAGCACGTGCTCACGCCCACATGTAAATTTTTATATTGGGACGCGAGGACTTTCAATTTTTTATGGGTCTCTAGAATTTTATTAAAAGCGCCATTAACTTGGACGATTTCATCATGCACTGATTGGATGCCTTGAATTGACAATCCTATACGTAATTGTGTTCCTTTTTTTATGCGTCTTAGGATCTCGCTTGTTTTTTCGTATATGGTTTGAGTGTTTATACCGTTCGATGGTATTGTGATTTGCTGCACATCATTGTTATGTGAGATAAAATCGATGATTTCGGGTAGATCCCCCCTGAGAAAAGGTTCCCCGCCACTAATGGTCAGCTGCTGGATCGTGGAAAAGGACCGAAAGATTTTTTTGATTTCATCAAGCGTCAATTCCTCTTCCTTTTTATAATTTTCAATTTGTTTCCAGTTAAAGCACATTTTGCATTTAGCATTACAATTTGATGTGACGAAAAAGATCACGTAAATTGGTGTTCGAGTGAAAAGAACACTATTCAATAATTTTATCGCTTTCAAGGTTTACCAGGTTTGTTTCCTTTTATCATTGTTAAAAATCCCGATAGTGCTGCAACATTTGAAAAAAAACCATGGATAATTAATGTATACATCATAAAAAAAAACCCATGCTTCTGAAACGCCATCGAAAAAAATCCACGGTTTATCACGACGTAATAAATACAAAATATAGCCGGAATCGTGAAAAGAAAATATCCAACAAGGGAATAGAAGAAAATGGTGATTAACGTTGAGAAAAAAAATGAAATAACCGTTATCGGTGCAATGATCATTCTATTTTTCAACTTGTTAAAATTTTCGGGGAAATAATTTCGCTGTTTTATCAATTGCAACGTTCCTTGCGCTCTGTAGAAATAATTTCTCGTGAGTGGACGAAAATCGGGAAAGTAGTGCTTGAGAATTACCCCGGAATTCCATACATAGTGATATTTTTGCCGTAATCTAGTGAATAATTCTTCACGTTCGACCCCTGCACCCTTAATGGTTTCATCGTATCCACCAAATTCAAGGAAAGTTTTTTTCTTGAAGGCTTCCACGCCACCATTCAGAGGAATCGGTGCATATTCCAAATCATCGCTGTTCGATTTGCTGTAAAACATGTGATAAAAGAAATAATAATCGTGCAATGCCTTGTATTTATGGATATAGGCGCTGTTGGCGGGATATTCAGAATATCTCGTTGCAACATAATGATATTGTTCATTCTTAATTATATCATGTATCTTTTTCAAGGTATCTTGAGAAAAAATCACGTCCGAGTCAACAAACACGATAAACTCCCCACTTGCATACTTTGCACCTTGATTTTTTGCAGATGCAGCACCTCTATTTTCTTGGGAGATAATTTTTACAGGGAGGTCCTTAATCAGTTCAATCGAGTTATCCTTTGAACCATCATCCACCACGATGATTTCTCGCTTCCCTTCAAATTCGGAGTCGAGAATCGACTTCAAGCATTCCTTGATTGTTTTTGCCGAATTATGCATCGGTACAATTATGGAAATATCAACACTGCTATCATTATCGGCGTGCAAAGCCATAGAATCACCGATTTAGAGATTTTAACCGTCCAGTGAATTCTATTATAAGTTCTTGGAATTTTTTTCCCTCGCCTGCGGATACGCTATCGACCAAAAACCGGCGGCCGTCGATACCCATTTTCTCAAGAATAACACCGATTGCATCGCTCCTGGCTTTGGTCTTCATGAAACCGGTGTTGTAATGACAATCTTGCTCGTAGCAACCTGCAACAAGGACACCATCGGCACCCTTGGCAAATGCGGCGAAGATGTAAAGCGGATCGACCATGGATGAACACATTACGTGGATGACCCTCGCGTTGGGTGGATATTGAAGTTTCGCGGTACCCGCGAGGTCGGCACCCGCGTACGAGCACCAATTGCATAAGAATGCGATGATGAGAGGGTAAATCTTTTTATCCTTCACGACTGCATCGATTTGGGTGAATATCTCATCCCTCGTAAATCCCGGGATTGATAACGCACCAGACGGACACATGGCTTGGCATGCCCCGCAACCCGTGCAATTGGGCGTTATGATCTCGACGCGATCCCCCGCGAATTCCAGCGCACCGAAATTGCAGATTTGCGTGCAGAGCTTGCACTTGATGCATTTTTCTAGGTCATAGCGAATTTTTCTCGGGTCGATTTCTATGTATCCCTTGGTCATCATTGCTATGGCCTTGGCCGCAGCGGATTCCGCGTGGGCAATCGATTCGGGAATGTCCTTCGGACCTTGAGCCACCCCGGCGAGGAAGATCCCCTTCATCGAGCTCTGGGCAGGGCGCATCTTGAGATGGTCCTCGAGGAAGTAACCATCACTGCCCACGGCGATGTTCAACGTTTTGGCTAGGGAACGGGTGTCTCGCGGTGGCACCATCGAAGTCGCGAGCACGACGAGGTCCGCCGTGTATTCGATGGCTCGCTGTTGGAGCGTGTCCTCGGCTTCCACGACCAAGTTCTTCCCGCCATCATTCAAAGAGACCCGGGAGACACGGCCTCTTATATATTTCACTGCAAAATCAGAACGAGATCGATTGAGAAATTCCTCGCAGCCCTTTCCCGTCGCACGCAAATCCGTGTAAAAAATCGTGATTTCCGCATCGGGAACACGTTCCTTGAGTTGGATCGCTTGCTTGATGGAATAATTGCAGCAGGCCCGGGAACACCAGGGATTTCCGACCTTGTCGTCCCTCGCCCCGACGCAGAGAATGTACGCGATCCTGGCCGGTTTGTTTCCTGTTGATGGCTTGACGATCGTTCCCCTTGTCGGGCCATACGGATTCAGCATGCGCTCCATTTCCATACCCGTTATCACGTCCGGGCAAGCGCCGTACATGAATTCACGTTTTATCGTTGCATCGAACAGCTCGTACCCGGTCGCGACGAGGATCGTGCCCACCTGGATATCCAAAATCTCGTCTTGCTGGTCAAACTTGATCGCTTCACGGAGACAACCCAGTTCGCAAGCCCGGCAATGAATACATCGTTCCTGGTCGATAACCGGCACGAGTGGCACCGCTTGGGGATATGGAACGTAGATCGCGTGCCGCGGGTACCAGCGATCGTCGACGTTGACCGGGCAGACGTCGCAACAATCGTTGAAGCAGCCCGCGCACTTCTTTTCGTCGATGTACCGGGCTTTTCGGCGTGCCCGCACGCTGAATTTGCCGGGAATGCCATCCACGCGCTCGATGTTGGCGTAGGTCATCAACGTGATGTTCGGATGCTCCTTGACATGGACCATCTCAGGGCCAAGCACGCAGATAGAGCAATCGAGCGTGGGAAAGGTCTTGTCGAAGAGTGCCATGTGGCCCCCGATCGTGGGCTGGCTTTCAACAAGATAGGTCTTGAATCCTGCATCGCCGAGTGCCAGAGCTGCCTTGATGCCGGCCACGCCGGCCCCGATCACAAGCGCAGCCTGGGTAACAGGACTTCTCGTGATATCGAGGGCCTTGGAAAGCCTCACTTTTCCAATTGCCATGTCAATCTGATCGATTGCTTTGGCGGTCGCCTCGACGGGTTGTTTCGCGTGAACCCACGAGTTTTGCTCGCGAATGTTGGCGAATTCAACGAGGTAACGGTTGATCCCGATCTCCTCCGCCACGTTGCGAAATAGTTCCCCGTGCAATTTGAGCGAGCATGCAGCAATGACCATGCGCGTGACACCGTTGTCGCGGGCTTGTTTTTTCAACTCGGTTAAACCCGCATCGGAGCAGAAATACTTGTGATCAACGATGACCACGTCTGGATACGCTGCTTTGTTGGAAAAATGTTCCATAATTTGCTTGATATCGAGCACGCCGCCTATATTAAACCCGCAGTGGCAGATAAAAATGCCTATTTTCTCCGTGCTCGTGGTCATGGTTATATATCCTCTCCGGGTATTACACGTGATTAATCAAGCGACAAGAACCGGTTCCACCATTTTTTCAGGAACCAGTTTCGAATTTTCATGGGTGGAATAATATTTCAAGAATTGCTTTTCGAGGTTCTCCTCGATGCTATTTATGATGGATGCATCAGGCTTGTTTTCCCGCAAGATCGTGAAGCCCTGGATATTTGGCGAAAATACCCCGTTCTTCAGCACAAGATTACCATTTTTTATAACTGCATAAGGTTTACCTAGGAGATCGCGAATCTTCGACGGGTCGCTAATGATATCCTCCAGACCTCTTGGGCTTGCATCCAGAATGGCCACGTCCCCGATCTGATTTTCCGCCAAGCCCCCTAAAACATCATCCAGTCCTAGAATGTGCGCTGGCGCGGTCCGGGTCGCGTGGATGTAGTCCGGAAGGGAAAGTACCTTGTCGCCGAAGAGATGGGGGATCTCGTTGCGGGGAAAATCGACCTTCATCGCTTTCATGAACGAGCTCCGGAACTTGGAATTTAGAAGGCAACTACTTGATTCTATGATTTCTTTGGTGTCTTGAATGATCTGGGGCATGATGCTGAAAGACAAGCGTTTTTTCAAGGTTTCTGGCATATCGAGCAGCATTTTCATCCCGGAAAGCCAGCAACTTTTTAGCATACCTCGTTTTTCTATGGTTCGTGCCTTGAAAAGGCATTGGAACAATTCGCCTTCTATGATCCCGCGAGCGACGATGTCCTGGGATCCTTGAAGGAATGAAGGTGAAAAATCGATGAAGATCGATTCAGCGGAGGAGATACCGGGCAAGTCCGTGAACCCGGAAATATCTTCATGCTCCTGCAATGTCTTGAGAACCGATGACACGTGCTCTTCGATGTTCATGCCCTTGTTGGTTTGATCGTGGCCAGCACGCGCTAATTGTTTCAGCGCAACCGCCGGACGAGATTTATCCCTCTTCCCGCTCGCGTCTTTCGTTCCTAGCTCTTTGAGCAGCCGCTCCATTGATTCAATGGAACCGGGCAATCCTTCTATGCCCGTTTCGACAAGCAAGGCGGGTCGTGTATTTTCCAAAGATACCACGGCTGTTAATTCCGAGACAATCTTCTCGATGCTGGCGTTCACGAGCGGAATCTGATCGAAAATGACATTCGGCGATGCAAGATCGGATTTCCAACGGGTCGTCGTGCCTGGACCGAGGCAAGATATGCCGAATCCCTTGAACTTTTCGAGCAGCAAGCTCGCCAGGGAAGAAGCGTAATTTATTATGCCATTTTTCAAGAACCCGGTCATAAATTGAAAGTTGCCAACGTCAATCATCGGTATTTTGTTCACAGCGGGCAATTTCTTGAGGAATCGATGCATATCCAAGGCTCTGAACGGCGTTAATCCTTCGACAACGACGGTCGTGAAGCCGGTCGAGACAAGGTTCTTCGCGGTTTCCCCGGGCCGTGATTTGAACAGTCCATTGGCATTCAGAGGGAGTCTGAAAGAGGGGAAGATCCCACCAGGAACGACAATTCTTCCTCCCGCGTCGAAATCCCCCGTGGTTTTTTCCTTGAGTGATTCCTCGGAACCAATGCGTCCATTGACGATGAAAAGGTCTTGCGGCACGAAGAGCTTGCCATGTTGTGGATCGAGGCAGTTACAATTGCGGAGCACGAGGTCAGCAGTTCTCATGGCGCGTGCCCTCGCAGCTGTTCAAGCAGCATATCCAGAGATTCGGGCGCTTCCGTTGTTTGCTCAATATCCACGATCAAGAAACGCCGGTCCCCGCCATCAATCTCCGTGATCCAAGGTGAGGCAATCAAATTTACCATCCCGCGAGAAACATAACGCGAAGTTTTGGCGATGAGGATGACATGTCTCCTATTATCGGGGTTCGTGCAAGACACGTGCATTCCGTCTTTCAAATGCCATGTATTCATGTCCTCCGGGTGCATGAGCATCGATAAAGCTTCCTTTGCATAGGCTTCCGAAAACTTGCCTTCCTCGGACCCGGCTTTTGATTGAGCGGTTTTAATGATGCACGATTTCACGCGCATGTCGCATTCAACTCTTGATGGACAAGGTATATCGAATTTGACAAGATTTAACCTTATTCATACCGATTGATAACTTGCGTTCCGTTATGAAAGCATTTTATTCCGAAAAACTAACCAGTCGTGTACAATACCGTGTAGAAACCCTTATATAACCGATAAACAACGTTCTCTTGTGGTGAAAAAAACATGACACCCGACAAAAATGGCAACGACATTCCCCACAAGGAGGGAATGAAGCAGGTCACATTTTGGATCTCGAAATTCGACCTTGCCCGCTGGGACAAGTTTATCAAGGACAAGGGCAAGAACCGGTCCAAGTTGATCATTCAAGCCGTGGACATGCACATCGCTCAAAGTGGTGGCGTGCCCTCGGATGATGCATCGGAAAAAGCACAAGTGAATGCGGCGCTGGATCAACGCTTGAAGGATCTCGCGATCCAGCTCGCCGATTTTAAAGCCCAATGGGCCGCGAACGCAAAAATTGAGAAGCGCAAGCCCGACACCGATCTCGCGAGCAAGGTTTTCCCGATCGTGAAAATGGCTTCGAGACCGGATGCTGAAGGGCGGTCTGGCATCCGTGTCGAAGATCTGGCAGGATTATTAGAATCCGAGGAGAGCACGATTCTTGATATCCTGACCTTGAGCTCCGATTATCGCATGGATGGCACCGGGTTCTGGACGGTGAAGGAACAAGCAAAAGCAAAGGCGAATGGAATATGAGCATAATCCTTGACGCAGCAGTCTTGAAAATTCACGAGTCGGCCATCGATTTCGTGCCAGAGGCCGACCGTGCCCAGTTCGAGAAATACATTCTCAAGCGCTGGAAGCACAGCCCGAACACTGCCAAGTCCGTTTCATCATGCGTGAAACACTTCTACGATTTCGTGGAGCACGCCATTGCCGAGTTAACGTTCGATGACATCGACGAATACATCGAGCACCTCGACACGTGCGAATTTAAACGCAGCTCCAAGATGGCCTACATCACGAGCATCCACAAGTACGTGCAAACAGTTACGTATGAATTGAACCGTCGTGGTGCTCGCATCGTCGAATTATTTCCCCCGGAAATCGAATTCATGCTCGACGATGTCGAGAATATCGAAGGCGATGAGGGACTCATTCCCGACGAGATAATGGACAAGATCCTCGCAACTGCCAGGGCCAGGTCGCAAAGGGAATATGTCTTCTTCTTGCTGCTGAAAATGTGCGGCATGCGTGTTTCCGAATGTCGCAGTATCAAGAAAAAGAATATCCACCTCGAGGACCGGTATCTCGTTACCGGCGTCGTTCATGGCTGCCGAAAATCGAACAAGAATGGTGACAAGCCGAGCGTCTATTTCTTCACGCAAGCCGTGGCCAACCAGATACGCCAATACTTCACGCTCTTGAAACTGAACGAGGAATGGCTGTTCCCGGGCTTCCATGGTAACGAGTTCATGGCTTATCCAAAATATCTGTTCATCGACTACTCGAAAATAGTCGGATTCGATTTCAATGCACATGCATTCAGGCGCACGATCATCACGAAGCGCTTCAAGATGGATTGCCCGATCAACGTGTCGCATTTACTCGCCAACCACGCCATCGAGGATATCGAGTTCCAGCATTACATCAAGCTCAGCATCGCAGAGAGGCGAGCCTTGTATGACCTTTGGAATCCATATAAATGATCTACTTTTATTTCCTTGTCGATTGGGTTTTGGAACGATATTGTGAATAAATATTCGTTATTTTGATTATTTTTAGTCACTTTTTGGGTTTTGGTTTTGTCACTTTATCGGGCACTCCCGACGCCTCGCAGCACGCCGATTTTCAAACCAGACTCAATTAAATCGTTCCGACGAAAATCACGATAGTTCTGGTCCTTTTTTCGTCGAATATTGTCAAGAATCGAATGAACCCGTGTTCGTGCAAGGTGGGGTAGACGGTTGCCTCGAATAAAAATGTTTATGTGGTGCAACCGGGTAGAGCGACGGTAGACGGTCGAATCAACACGCGCAGGTTATCGGGGGCCGATTTAGACGATTATTCGCCGAGCCATTCACGAAGCTCTACAAAGAACGCCTTCCACGCGGGCGTGGCGTGCTCGATCCGCCGGCGCATCCTTCTCAATTGCGTGCGTCTCCATTCCATGCGCCCGGTTGTCCCGTGCATTTCGTCCATTCCTTTTTCCTGAGCGAGGAGGTTCTGCCACCACCCGATCATGTCGTCGCGGGCAAGGTCGTGACAATCGATCGCCCACTGTCGTCGCCATTTGCCTTGCTCGCGAATGTCCGTGTTAGGACCTGGGAAATCCGACTCGAGGATGGCCCGCCATTCAGTTTTGATCGGGCCCGGGATGTCGACGTCCACCCATTCGCTCCATTGCATCCGTTCATTCTCCTCGTCCCATAGATCGTATCCCTGCTCTATATCCACGGTGTTTGTTTTCAACCAATCGGCCAGTTTATCTGAAATCCTAATACGACTCGGAGCATTTCGATGTTTCGTTTTATCGTACCAATATTCAACCAGGTAATTGTACTTGCCTATCGTTTCAATTCTCATGGCTGTCATTCTCGATTGATATTGATTGATCTGGACCTCCGCCGTTTTGAACCCCGGGATTGTGCCATCGCAGTAGCACGGATTGCCGCGATGGGCCATTTGGCCATCTCCGGATTTGTTTTTAGTGTCGGGTCATTTGTGTATGGTCACGCCACATTGATGGCCGACGATCATCTGGCGATCGGGACGCGTCGAGTGATGGCCGGAATTCGAATCGTTTTGGCCAGTTGTCATTCCCTGCTTTTTAAAAAAAGTGAAGGACCTGGCTACAAGCCGCTCGGCATCTTACATATTCTGCCTCGACGCCACATTTGTGTATCATTCGAGAATGAATTCACTAGGAGGCCGGGTCCAGATGTGGGCATATCTGGATATATCGATAACCTTGGCCACGAGGTAACGAATTTGATAGAAACGCGCCTATTAAAAATAAGCTATTCATTTTGGAAAGTTTTCCGAAATGAATATTAACACGTTATCATCCTGGACGCGATTTTCTCGCGGAAACTCGCACACGTGGGGGTGTGCTTTGCATCGTGGCCAGAATCTCGCGGTGACAAAATAGTTTTTCCTCCGACGAAAATCTGCAACTTGTTGGAATCGAATTCGTCGGGACTGCTCGCCCTGGAGAAATCATCTCGATCTTGAACTACAGGTCATCTCCGACCTCGGACGCACTCCCGTGCCCTGGCTGCGGTTGCAACATGTTTCGTGTTTGCCGGGCAACAACGATGTCACCATGGGAACACTTATATATCGAATTTATATAGTATCTACTTAGATTGTCGCGCTGGCGACATGTTCTAGTAAACTTGCCGGCACGAGATCGATAAACATGGGTGCATCTTAGCATGGCAGGACATCATGTCGCGCGCGGAATTTACACGCAGATGAAAAAGGCGCAGCAGAAAGCTGCGCAGGCCTCGCGGCGGACGAAGGTCGTCGCAGGCGTCGCCAGCCTCTCTCTCATAGCCCTCCTTCTCGTCGTTGGATTCTGGCCGCAGATCAGCGGCGCGTTCCAGTCCCTGTTCAACTTTGGCGGGAACGCGAACACGGGACCCGCGACGTTCCGCTTCAAGGATGGCGTGCGGCCGGGCAATCCCACGTTGAGCGCGATCCAAGTCGACGTCGATCTCTATTGCCTCCCGACGACGGAGAGCGCGAACTATGCTGATTGGTCGAAATGGCTGCAAGATACCGATGTCGCCAATGGCGACGATCTCCAGAACTACACGTTCAAGGCCACTGATTGCCAGTGGGCCGCGTTCGTGTCCGCGACGGGGATCGATGCCGGGATCGACGAGGGCGTGGATTACTACGTGATCCAGCACTCGATCGCCAAGAACGGCGCGCAGGATATCTTCATGTATGAAACCCCCAACTTGGGCGCCGCGCACATCGAGTTCAACAGCGTGACTGGCGCGTGGATCAACACGACGGGCTCGGACATCTCGAACCTGGCGAGCTCTGCCGAGAATTTCACCGTGACGGCGACGATCAACATGTCGCAACCATATGCGGCATACAAGAGCTTCCACGACTTCACCACGAACGCCGAGGCCCGGTTGACCGTCACGTTCACGCTCAACGGGACGAGCGCCGCGAACTATTTCCTCCCGTCGTCGACCATGACGTGCGTGAAGAACGGCGCCACGGGGATCGCGTTGCAGTTCGACTATCTCGGCGTGTCGCCCGTGACCTGCCACGTGCAGTGGTCTGGCGTTGCCCGCGCCTTGCACAACCTCAAGATCACGAAGAACACGTGGGCGATCAACTTTAACGGCGTCGCGGTCTAAAACCATCTTTTATTTTTTTTATTGTTCAAAAAACCGATAGGGCATGGATTTAGCCCCCGACGAGCCAGAAACTGGCGAAATCGGTTCAAGAATAGATTCGGAGTGAAAAAGATGCGAAAGCTCTTCAAGCCGTTCAAGGGTTTCAATTTCAAGGTCAAGCTCCCGAAACTTGGTCACGCTACCAGGATCCTCATCCTTCTCATCATCATCATCGTTCCTGTCGCGATCGCAGTCATCGGGCTATTTTCTCCGATCAATTTAACTCCACGAAATTTTCAACCGATCCAGGCAACCAGCTGGCGAATGAACATATTTTCCGGCGTTGATCTCGTCGGAAATGCCGGCAGCAATACACCAATAACACATTGGGAGCCTGGAAACACGCTCTATCCGCGGGTCGACGTGTTTTTCTCGCAGCCATACCTCAGCGACGTGTTTGGTAATCCAATCGAATCACGAGACGATGCACCTGTTCAGAAGCTCGTGATAAATGGCGTCGCGCTATTCTATCACGAGTATTATTATACGGTGGATATAGGTGCTCGTACATACACGAACCTTCCAACGGTTCACGACACGACGGTTTATCTGAATCCATTTGTTGGCGATGCACCATCGCATTTGTATGATGGCCAGTATGGTTATCCTCCGTGGTCGGTCGGGAAGCCCTCTGCTCATCCCATGCCCAACGGGTGCTTGGCATACATATTGAACACCGATCAAGGGATTCTTGAACCCTATGTAGGCGACCCACGGGCCTGGGGATACATGTGGGCTTCGGGTGGTGCAAAAATATCGAGCTCGCTAGAATACATCGATTACACGATTGGGAAACACGTTGGAGCCGCCGGTTCTAGCTACGCCGACGCCATCACTAAAATACAAACACGTTATGGTAATTCACGGGTAACCGTGCGCCCACAGGTCGATATTCATGCACTGAGTGATTACATCAGCTACACGTACACGACCTCGCTTCATCTCGATAACGGGACCGACATCACGATCACGATGGACCAGACGAGCGCGCAAGTCGGTTTTATTAGTGCCACGCGCACCGACGATTCCAATATCAAGGGAACGATTCCCAACACCGCACCAGGAAACACGGGAATGTCGGTTAACGAACCGACCGTTGGACGAACCAATTCGTACATGAATGATAGGTTTGATAAGGAAGTCGACGACGTGGTAACTGTTACCGGTAATGTCGAGTATGCCGGTGATTATGCTCCTGTTACTGTAACTGGTGCCGCAGAACCAAACAATATCGTGATGGGTTTACCAAATGTCCCGCACATCGAGCTTGATAATCTGGTTGGCTCATTACCACAGGTATTCAGTCCCACTGCAGAATTCATGCTTCAGCCATTCTCCACCGTGAATGTCGCACACATGACCGTTGATTACGAATCATACGAGTACGATCCCTATGGTTTTGACCGGTATGACGTGCCAAAGACAGGTTCCGCTGATTTGCAGGTTCCATATGCCATTACAATTCAAAATGATTACGCGATGAGCAAAGCGACCGTCAAGGTTGGCGTGATCACCGCGTGCGAGATGCAAATCGTTACCAGCGCTGGCAAACCCGTCGATCCAGCCTTATTCACTGATTTCGAGCTGAACTCGATTATCAACAACCCGGCCGCCGATACACTTCATGTGGGCGTAACAGCCGTGACCCCTGATCCCTGGAAGGCCATAGGCGCGTTCTTTGCTAGCCTGTTTAGCAACATCTGGAACATCATCATCATGGCTATCGTTATATTAATTGTTATTGGAGTTGGTTATGTGATGTTTAAAAAAATACTCCGGAGGCACTAAAATCATGAACAGACCAAAACCATTGAAAACCAGGATCAAGATCCGGATGGGAGCCAAGATCCGGATGCCGCACCCGGGCTCGAAGCGGGACATGTTCGGCGTACGGGTCGGAAAATCTTCACCGATAGGGACTAGCAAGTTCCGGGCGGTATTCAGGAGGAAATGAACCATGAAGGCGCGGTGGAAAGCAGCAGTTTTGGCATCGTGCATCATCGCAGGAATACTCGTTCCGGCGGTTCTCGTGATGCAGAACACGCCGCTGCGAGTCGTTAGATTGCCCACCAACGTGTTCTCGACCTGGTCTGAAATTGACGACAACGAGGTGATCAGGCTTGATATTGGCAGTATCGTGGACCAGGGGAAAATGTTTGAGCTCCCAGTTTATTCCGTGAGCACCAGATCGAATATCAGCGTTTATTTCAACCTGATATTCAATGAAGCCGCGCTCGAGAACATCATCGGTCAAGATCTGTACACGGGAGATGGCACGCCGAAAATCTTCTGGTTCAATGCAGCACACGTGACTGATGGATTTTTCATCGTGTTTCAACTACGAGGGTGCTGGTGCACCAACTACCTGGCGTTCCGGGAATCCAGGTATGGGACCATCACGTTTGACGACGTGATAAACGCGGTGTTGACCAATGACGAGTAGAAAAATCATCTCGAGCATCATCGTGGTGGCATTTCTATCGATCATCGTCGCCGGTTGCAATCCCGTGAAAATGGCAGATCCTCCAGCGAGCACCCGTGCAACGCTCGGGACATCGGGGAACGTGACGGCATTCACGGTGAGCAACGCGTTCAAGAGCAGCTCGCGGGCGAGCACGCTGGATTTAACAACCTATCAGTTGCCCGGATTCACGATCTCGAGCGTTGAATTGAACATCATCGATAACGAGGTCAAGGCAGCGGATGATTGGGTTAATCTCCACGCGGTTGATGATGCCTCGTATACGGATATAGAGTCAAACCTCACGGGCAACAACCTCAACGAGAGGTTATCGCAGAAAATTCACGAGTACATGCGATTCGAGATGCTAAATGCCACGCTCCGCGTGAGGGCCACGACGACGAATCCAGCATGCGTGGCGCCTACGTTTGAAATCTTCGACGACAATCTCACGGATGCAGATGGCAGTCCTGATACCTCGATCTTCTCGATGGATTTCGTGAAAAGCACCTCGGGAGCGATCACGTGGGCAAGCGTTGCGCCGCATTTCATCATCAATGCATCCGCACCTGCCAACAACACCGTCTATGCGGTTCTTGCTGGCGATGATTGGGGTGTTGATATCAACAGCGATGCTGGCGACACGGTGCGGTGGTATTGTGGATCGGCGACAAATACGTCGCATTCGTGGTGCTGGTATCAAGACATAATAGAGGGCTGGGCTCAGGAAACACGAGATTTTGATTTCGCGTACCAGCGAATGATCCTGAACGATGCCAACAACAGTGCCCGCAAATTCGCCACGAATTCGATGCTGCAGGTCAACTCGACAGATTTCAACGCGACGGGTGGATGCGTGGTGTCGGGTTCGGCAATGACCGCGCTCGTGTTCACGAGCAACGTCACGAGTTGCGCGTTCGATGTCGACATGGTATTCACGTATGTCTCCTCGAGCTGGGACCACGCGAGCCCGTTCACGATCACGAGCAACGCCGATTTTCCAACATATGCATCATCAGGTAGTGGTTCAGCAATTGACCCGTGGATCATCGAGAATTTCACGATTGACGCCGGCGCGGTGTTCAACGGCGGCGCGGGC
>JAUQYW010000251.1 GCA_030587525.1 Candidatus Sigynarchaeota archaeon
GCGTGGATTTTTCTTGACATAGAGCTTGAACATAAATTGGTTAAAGATCGATCTTGCCTTATCTTCTGGCGTGAAAATGCGCTGTTCAATGGCACCCGGCCATTCGGAAACCGCAACGTGGTCAAAGAATGCATCCCGGTACTCGTTCATTTCTGCTTCCAATACAATCCGCTCGACTAGGCTGCAATTCTGCTTGATCCGCACGAACCGCTTTGCAGTTGCGTCGCTGACCTCGTATGGACAATCCGGCGAGGTCGTACGTTTCAAGCTCCGCTCGATAATCTTGAGTTCCTCCTTAGTATCCTTCTTCAATTGCTTAGTTGACCTGCTGCTCATTTTGCATACCCCTCCTTTTCCAAAGTCGAGTAAAGTTTGTAGTAGATGCCGTCTTTTTGGCGCAGCAATTCCTCGTGGGTTCCCATTTGGGCAACCTCGTTGTTATGCAAAACTAGGATCTTGTTGGCAAGGCGAACCGTCGACATACGCTGGGATATTATGAACGTCGTGCTTCCCCTCCCTTGGAAAAGGGTTTTGAAGCTCTTTTGAATCTCGTACTCCGTGTCAACGTCGATACTCGATGTTGCGTCATCCAGGATGAGAATCCGAGGCTGCTTGATGACTGCCCTGGCTATGGCGACTCTCTGCTTTTGCCCGCCGGAGAGCGTCACGCCGCGTTCACCAACCATGGTCTCGTATTGCTCAGGCAGTGATTCGACGAAATCGTGGATGCTCGCCAGTTTCGCTGCCCGGATGACATCATCGACGGTCGCCGTGCTATCGTCGCAGGCAATGGCGATGTTTTGTTTGATAGTCCGCGAAAACAGGAAAATTTCTTGCGAAACAAGACCAATTTGCGATCGCAACGAGTGGAGATCATAGTCCTTTACATCGATCCCATCGATCAAGATTTCTCCATAATCATTCGTGGTGAAATTTGATGTTTCACCGCAATTCGAGCAGCGAACAGGCAAACCATCAAATTTCATATTACATTTTTGGCAAACAAATTCCCTATTCGGCACATCATAGAGGCGCGGAAGGAGGTTTATGATCGTCGACTTGCCGGATCCAGTTGCTCCTAGGATCGCGATGGTCTCGCCGGGGGTGACCTTGAAATTGAGGTTCTTGAGCACGAATTTTTCGGTGCCCGGGTACTTGAAACTCACGTTCTTGAACTCGACCTCGCCCGTGATGTCCCTCGTGACGGGCTCCATTGGAGGGATTATCTCGGATTTCGAGTTGAGTACGTCCGTGATGCGCTCGCTCGCAGCATTCGTCTGGCTAAAATTGCCAAGAAACACGCCAATGAACCGGAGCGGGCCTTGGGCAAATTGCATGAGCAAGACAAACGTGAAAATGTTCCCTATCGACATCGTACCGGCCATGAACAGCGCGCCACCGATGAAAATGACCATAACCAATCCAAATCCATTTAGCATACCAACGAGCGGGTCAAACCACGACATCATACGGGCAATTTTCATCTGCTTTCCAAAGTAATCGGTATTGTTCGCCGCGAATTTCAGCACCTCGGATTGACCCTGAGCAAAAGCTCGTACAACTTTCACGCCAGTTACATCTTCTTCCACGCGGCTCGTGAGCTGTCCATAACTCTTTCTAGAAGACAAGAACAAGGGATGCATCTTGCGACGGTAGTTGTACATGATGATGACGATGAATGGCATGATCAACAGCGATATCGACGCCAGTGTCGTGTTAATGACGAACATGGCGACAAGCGACAGCGAGAACATAATCAGCTCTCGGATGAACATAGCGAGCTCATCCGTGAGGATGTGGCGGAGCAAGTTCACGTCGCTGGTTGTTCGCGCAACGAGATCCCCGACTTGCTGCCTGTCATAGAAGCTATACGACTGCGCTTGCATGGATTTGAACATGGCGTTTCGGAGGTCATAGATCATGTTGTTGCCGATTTTCTGGTTTTCCCAGCTGCGCTTATACATCATAAAACCCATGGCGATGACATCTATCAACAAGTATAAAATGATTTGCAGGAGAGCCAGCATGGCCTGGTTCGTGACGAACACAGGGTCGTACGGGGGAATTGGATAGCTCTCGATCACTTTTGGAATAATGTCCATAGCGACGCCCGCGAGCAACGGCAGCAATAAAAACATCAAGGATTGCCCAGCGGAAAGTATAATCGTTCCGATGAATCGTTTTTTGTAGGGGGTGAAATATTTGAACACTTGCATAAATTCGGGGCTGAAAAGGCGGTAATTCCTTGGCCGATTTTCGTCATATTCCTCGTAGACGTTGATAAATTCAGAGTGTGCCATTATCGTCACGATTCTCGGGTAGTCGCGTCGATTAAACGCGAAATGGGCGATAAAATGAAACCAAACCGCATCTATTACGTGATAGCATTATGGAATCTATTAAAAGCAATATTCTAAAAACGGCATTACCATTGATACTTGTTATGACGACAATTGATGAGGAAACGGTCGTCCACCTCGCAGAGCTCGCGCGCATCACCTTGAGCGACAAGGAAAAGAAAGAATTCGCGAAACAATTGTCTAACATCCTTGAATTCTTCTCCCAGATCAGCGAGCTGAACACGGAAAACGTGAAACCCACGTACCACGTGCTCGAATTGAAAAATGTTTTCCGTGAAGATGAGCCGAAGGAAAGCCTCCCGCAAGACGTGGCGCTGAAAAACGCCCCGCAAAAGGAAAAAGGCTTTTTCAAGGCGCCCAGGATCACCGAGGAGTGACCTTGCAAGCGGCGGAGCCCGATCCCGTTATGCACGGGATGAGTTGCGGGCCTGCAGGCAAGATCAAGATCTTCGCTTTTTTCCCGTGCTTTTTCAACGCTTGTTCGATGGCCTTCTCCACGCTTTCCGCGTGCTTTAAACCAAGCTTGACCTTTTCAAAGGCAGACCTCGGCATCGCGCTCACGACGAGGATCTCCGCCCGTTTCGCTGCACGGGCCAGCGTCTGGACTTGCCATTGCGCCGGGACGTGCATTTCCTTCGTCAGCAGTTTCTTTATGAGTATGTCGGGATCGGGCTCGGTCTCGATGATGGCTTTGAACTCGTCCGAACCAAAGCCGTCGATCGCCTCGTTGGCAGCGATGATCGTGCCCCCCTCCTTGACGGCCATCTCGCCGAGGACCATGCTCTTCACGGCCTGGTACAGGTTCATGTCCAGGGGATACCCCCCGTTGTTCACGACGACGATGTCGAAATACGAAGGGAACTCTTTCACGACCGTCTGCTTCATAAACTGGACAAGCGCATCGTGCACGGCTTCGAGACCCCCCGCTGCTACATTCACGATGCGATGCTGCTCGTCGAGGCACACGTTCACGATGAAATCCACGCCGACCTTTTTTGCAATTTCCAGCGCGTCCTCGTGAATCGGATTTCCCTTGAGAACCGTGAACCGTGCATTCGGGTCGTTGATGTTCCTCGCGGAATGATTCTCGATCACCGTTTCCTCCCCGGAAATCCCGGGAACGATCGCTTTCCTCCCGCCGGCATAGCCTGCAAAGAAATGCGGGTCGACGTAACCCGTGAGAATCTTGAGATCGGCATCCGTGTAAGTCTTGTTGATCGAGATGGGCGTCCCGAAGGTTGAGGTGCCGAGGGATTTCAGGGCGCTTGCATCCTTGAAATCGTGGTTGACCACCTTATACGTGGTGGGGATGTCCTTCCCGAGCATACGGGCGAGTTCATCTGGGGTCGAACCCCGGTGCAGCCCGGTTCCCACGAGGATCGTGATGTTTTCCCGGCGGATGCCATTGGCCTCGAACTTGACAAGCAGCGGGGGGAGGATCACGTGCGAGGGCACGGGCCTCGTGTGATCGGAGACCACGATGCACGCGGACAGGGATTTTCCCGGGGCTTTTTTCTGCTTCGCCTTGATGATGGCCTCAATGGTTTTACTCCCGATAGGGCTGTTGATAGCGCGTGTGACGCCTTCTTGCGCGCTGACGAGCGTTTTTTGCGGCTCGGGTCGTCCAATGGTCACGTTCAAGGAATCTGGCAAGTTGATCTCTAGCCCGGTTTTCCCGTAAGCGATGCGTGTTTTCATACCGAATGTTCACAGCTCGTCGATCAAGGTTGTAAATAAAGCCGGAAAATAAATCGTCATCGATTCAAAAAGAATCCTTTTGCGCTTTTTTTCAAAAAATAAAAATGGTAAGCATCTATTAAAATCATTAGAACTAAGTTGAAAATGGATCCCTAGTTGTTGAGATTCGAGTGATACTGGTCATGAGTGCCGTAAAGCCAGCAGTAAAGGATATTAGCATCAACTTGACGAATGCCCCGAAGGAATTAATGCTGGGCACGAAGCAATATCCCTTGAATTTTGCAATCATGAACTTGCGGAACGAATCAAAAACCTTGTCATTGGAGTTCGCGTCCACCTCGATGAGCATGGATGCCCCGAAGCTTGAGATTAACCTTGGCCCGCAAGAAAAAAAGA
>JAUQYW010000265.1 GCA_030587525.1 Candidatus Sigynarchaeota archaeon
CGTCCAGCTCAGCAGGCTCCACTTCGAACAACTCCTCCACCCGCGCCACTTGCTGGTCAAGCGGTATCATGGCAAGCCATCCGATAAACTCATCGAACTCATCGGCCGACAGTTCCATGCGATCGATGAATTGCCACGTTTCGGGTAACATGACGGCGCACACGCGGCCAGACGGCGGCACGACCCACGAATCGATATCTGCCATGAATAATACTATGCATGAACCGACATATATACCCATCTCATCGAAAAATGGTCACGCCGCCACGCCTTCTCGTCCCGTGATGTAGTGGAGATGCGGGGCGTATGGAATGCATTGATATGCCACCATCGCGGCAAAACATTCCACGATATTTAACCGAGAAGCCCGTGCACGCTAGCAAATCACCGACCCGATCTTCCCCGGTTCGATCCCGGCCTGGCGCGCGATCACGAGGCCATCCGTGCCCCCCGAGCGAGCGAGATTTTTTATTAAATATCCTGGCCACCAACAAGCCATTTCATCATTATTGCCTGAGATATCCATCGCGCGATTCGTCCCGCTTTCCCAATTGCTAGCGCGGCGATCCACGCGATGCAGCGGCACGACCCCGCCCGCGAGGTGATCACCCGGCGCGCACCACCTACCAGATCCCGGGCCCGCGGAGCAGGATGATCGGCCCAGGTAGCAGGATCGATCGACCGACTCAATCACCACAGGACCGATGATCCCGGCAGCCATACCCCTCGGCGAGGCCATCCACCAAGCCCGGGAACTGTGGTGACATTGCCCCGCCATGCCGCCGGGCCGCGTTGAACATGCGAGATGCCGTGTCATCCCATCCCGTTTTTTTCCCACGAAATGTTTCCTTGTTAATTCTTCGGACTTTATATGGCTCTTTTTGATTATTGTCGTGGTGAACAACACATGGCAAATCTGGACAACTACTTGAACAAGGACTTCCAACCCGGCCCCGTCGTCTCCCGGCCGAACCCGTTCCACGCCCCAGGGCAAGCATCCTTGCCCCCGTTAGCCTCTTGCAAGGTCGAGAACTCCGTCCTCCGCAAGATCCTCCAGGCCCTCGTCTTCGCGGTCCGAAAAGCCGACACCGCGCGCCTCGTGTTCAAGACCGATGGTGTTCACGCCGAGGCCATCGATGACCAACACACGCGCATCTGCAACATTCACCTCACGCGCATCGACCTCCATCATCCCGATCTCCCTACCACGCCGATCGTCGTCGGTATCAACGTTAAGGGCATGGACAAGTTGCTGCGCAAGTACAATCTCCCGCCCACCGAGATGCTGACCATGACCCTATCCGCCGACAGCAAGGCCATCTTCCTTTCGAGCAAGGGAAGGGCCATTCCCCGCGTCAGTTTCGCTTTCGCGACTGGCAAGCCCGAGCACGAGGAAGAATTGAACATGGCGAAGTTTCCCGCCGAATGTTCATTCGCGCTCCGCTCGAAGGATTTCCAGCGCGCGACCACCCTCATCGACGGCGCGGCCGAGTACACGCTCGTGTCCTTCGATGACGGGGGCCTCTCGTTCGATAGCACCGATGACAGCGCCGAGAGCAAGGTCACCTTCCCCCGTGGCAGGCTCGCGAACCAGGCGCAGGAATTCCGCGGCAAGCCCGTCCCGGCCGAGACCGCCCCCCTCTTCCCGACGGCGATCCTCGTCAAGATCGCCAAGATATTGGGCCCCGTGACCGAGATGATCACGTTCAAGCTCAACCCGGCCGCGCCCATGGAGATCGGCGCGTGGTTCGGCCACGACTCCCGCATTGCCTTCGCCATCGCGCCCGCCATCGAGGATCACGACAGCGAGGGGGATGAGGATAGCGAGGATCGCCCCAAAGATCCCGGCGATAGCGCGATTGCAAGCGCGGGCGACGCACAGGACCAGGGCAGCACCGTAGAGGTCGATGTTCCGTGAACGCGAGCACCGGCGTGAACCTTTTTTTTCTTTTAAATTGCGATCGTTCGACCACATCACGAACCTACTGACGAGGAACAAGCCATGGCAAAAAAGATCAGACAGAAGCCACTGCGGGATTTTATCACCGGGGAACCGGTAACGAGCGATGAAATGGACAGCGTGGATCGCGAGATGGCACGCTTCGAGATGGAGTTGCTCGAAGAGTTCAACGATGCCTTGCCACGATCGGCGAATCCTCGAAAAGCCCCATTCGTCCACGTGAATCGAGAATTGGGCTATGAAACGGTCAATATCGGCAGAAAAACGTTCGCGAGCACCTTGAAAGTGATCCAATCACGAGGTAATGAAAAATGCTGACGACAATACCTTCTTTCCAGGAGGAACAAGAGCGCCCGGCGCACGCGTGCTACGAGTGCTGCACCGCGGCGAGCATCGAGGAACTCTTGCTCGTCGACGCGCTCATCGAGTTGAGCCCGTTTTTCGTGGGCCTTTCCGAAAACTTCTCGCATTGCTCTGGCGACGACGACCTCTTCCACGACAACATCGTGAATTGCTGCGCCGCGTGTTTCGCGCAGATGGTCCAGAGCATGGCGAGCATTGATGCCGACGGTCGAAAACGACAGATAGCAAGCCTCACGAGCGTGCTGCGGGACAGGCCCGCGGTGCCGGCGAGCGCCATCATCACCCTCGAGCGCTTGTTGCTGAGCCTGGTCACCATGGACAAGGCGTGGATCATGCCCGAGCCCGTGCTCATCGAGGCCCTCTATTGCAGCTCCAGCCCGTTCAAGGCCATGCTGGACGAGCTCGGGGGAACCATCAAGATATCGTGAGGGCGTGAAAAACCATGACAGCGACTCCATCAAACTCGGTTACCCCGTCCTTGTGCGCGGCGCTCGTGCTTTTTGGCGGCATCGCATTCGCGCTCACCATGACCTTCGCAGTCATATCCATGATACCCGGTTATGCTCTATTGCTGGGGCTGCTCGTCGGTGCCATGGCGGATTGCATTATTTATGCAATTACCGACGCCGCGAGCGGGCCGAGCAGAATCCCCCGGGTGCATTATATACACAAGAAGCACCATCTCGCGCCCAGTACCCCGGATGAGGCCAAGCGCCGCGGCCCCGCCAAGACCGAGGCCCGCCGCCGCTATACCCCCGCCGAGGTCGAGCGCCTTTCTTTCAACCAATACGGGTGACTTGCCATGCTGAAGACCATCGTGTGCCCCTATTGCGAGAACGCGGAACTCCGGTACATCCCGGAGGCGAGCAAGAACCCCGCGGTTCCCGCCGAGTACCGCATCACGTGCTGGGAATGCCACCGCAAGTTTCTCATCTTCAGGCCAGGCGCGGTTCCGCCAGAAATCCAGGAACCGGCCGCTGTGCCAGCCAAGGCGAAAGCCCGGGCGTGATGCCCTTGCCTTTTTTTTCAACCCGTACCATTATTGGGTGCTTATCGTGCGTCTCGTGCCCCCCGTGTCGCCGAAACGCGCCATACGTCGCCAACCCCCATTTTGGAGCTTTGGAATCCAGTATAGAAGGGCCTTTACACGCCTTGTCGAGCCCACCAAAGCGCCTGTCAAACCGACAGTATGTGAAAGTGACTTCGAAGCAGGCAGCGCCCACCCGACACGACGCGAACAGGAGCGATCGCACCTCGACAAAATCACGACGGCCACCCGTCGAGCCCTCGCGCATGGTCGCCGCACTTTTTTGCCAACTCCCATCTTCCCGTCCGGTTGCCGTGCCACTACCTCGATTTGATTGCCGCGCGTCCTTGCAAGATCAGCAAGAGGAATAGTAAGTTTACTACTATCAAGAGAATTGCTAAATCCGATGCTTTTATAAGCAATCGTTAAGATTACTTGTTTAGCGATAATCATGGCGACAATAACGCAGAATCCTCCGACCAATTCCAAGGCCGCGGCAAGCCCTATCGTAACGTACCAAGGCGACGCCCCGATAGCCCGCGACCACCTCGTCCAGGCCATGCACGGCGTGCTGCATCCCCGCCGCATGGGCCAGATCAAGGTATTCTCCCTCGATTTTTCGTTGTCGAAAACCGCCCCGTGCACGTGCATCGTGAAGGTTGCAGTGCCCGGGGCCGAGCGCAGCAGGTTCTATGCGAATTTCGGCGGCATTTTTTTCGCGACTGCCACGACGCCGAGAGGCTTGCGGCACGCGGCCATCCACTACTATTTTCTTGAATTTTAATCTTTCCTTGGTGACGAGCCCATGAGGAGAACGACCAGGAAGCCATCGAACCTTACCCCCGACGAAGCACTCGTGAATGAACAAATCAACCTCGATTTCTGGTATTACCACGAGTATCTTCCCAAATGGAACAAGACGTGCAAGAAACAACTGCAGCGGGCAGCGCGGGAGCATCGGAACTCGTTGGACAGATATATCGGCGAATTTATCGGCACGCGTCACGAGGGAGACTAACATTGAGAGACGACACCACCCTCCAGGCACTCACGACGGCCAAGAAGTTCATGTTCGATTTCGGGAACCTCCCGGCCACGATCATCAAGATCCCCGGGAACTACGCCATCGAGACCATCCGCGACGCCATCACGCCCGAGGACGTCGCCCTCTGGTTCGACGCGTGGCACCTCGACGCCCAATTTACCCGCACCGCCGACGACAAGATCCGCGTGTGGCTCAAGACGAAGCCCGTTTCCAAGATGAAACTGCACCGCGTCGATGAACTGCAAACAACCCTCACCCCGTGATGAACCATGCCCCGCCTCGTCCCGATCCGCATTTGTTCCCCTCGCAAGAGCACCGTCGCCCGCGGCCACCTCGACGAGATCTACGTTTGCCACATGCTCAAGGCGTTTTTCCACGCGTTTGATGCGACGGGGTACGCGGTGCTGTCCCGCAAGCTCGGTATTTGCTGGTCTGGCATCAAGTATGACAACTACGGCGATTGGGAAGAGAAGGGCGACGACCAGATCCGGGCGATGCTGGCCGAGCAAGCCCGGGATCCAGCCATGGCCAACACTTGCTTTGTTTACTGGAATCATCGACCCCTGACGAACGACAAGTGGGTCAAGATGCTTGCCGGAGCGGGCTTCAAGGTCATCGAGCGCCGCACCCTCGGCGAGATCAAGGCCCGCATCGCTGGCCAGGCGCAGGCATCCTTGGACTCGTGGACTGCAGCGCCCGGCGCGAAAGGCGAGACATAGGGTCGCCGAAGACCCCCGCGAGTATTGGGTGCCTATCGTGCGTCTCTCGTGCCCGTGATCTATTTCTCGACAGAAAGCGAGCACGCAGCGCGCAGCGCACCCCCTCCCGCATTCCCGGGATACAGCACGTCGATAGGCGGGGGAAGGGCGGCATCATCTTCGCGCCCGGCTGCAGGTTCGAAGACCACGACTTCCAGCCCTACACGATCGTGAACGACGTGAGCATCTTGCTCGTGAGCGATGCGAAGTTCTGGGAGATCTGGGATCACTACGCGGCCAAGCGGGACGGCGAGGGCAGCGGCGCCGCCAAGGCCATCGAGAAGAAGGCTTCCCTGGAACCAGCGCCACGGATCCCGGGAGCCCGCGACTTCCCCGCGCGAGCCCGCGACCTCGACCTCACCCAGAGCTCCCTTCAAGACCCGTCATACCCCGCGTGCATCAACGCGATATTGACGTGCTGCGAGAAGGGGATTCACTTGACCCACGAGGAGCGCTGGCTGCTCGCGTCCTTCATGGTCGCCGCGGGGAAGGCCGAGGCCAGCATCGTCCAGTTATTCGAGAACATGCCCGATTTCAACGAGGCCATCTCGGCCTACCAGGTGCACCACGTCGCCAGCCACCATTACAAGCCCCGCAACTGCAAGACCCTTGCTGCCATGCACATTTGCCCCGGCTTCTGCGGCCGGGTGAACCCCATCGTGTTTGCCAAGAAAGTGGCAGTTTGAGGCTCACATCTGGGCGAGACACTTTAGCGTCGGCGCTGCGTGTGTGACCAACCGCAGGATCCATAGTCAGGTAACACACGCAGCACCTAGCGAGTGACGCTCGACCTGATGGCGAATGTGTGGCACACGAAGCAATCTATTGAATCTCGCGCCGTTGTAAAAACTAATTAATTTGTCAAGGCATTAAATGCATTGTGGAATAGATGGTCGAGACCAATCTGCATAAAAATACCTTCGATTTTGCCGGTAAAATTCCCTCGAATGATAAGATCTTCGAGGTAATAACGAAATGGGGGTTACCCGACGGCATCAAGGAACACTGCGTCGTCGTGAAGGACATAGCCCTCGATATCGTTGCCGGGATCAAGAAACATGATCCGGGCGCGAAGGTCGATGCCCGTGTCGTCGAAGCGGGAGCTTTGCTCCACGACATCGGCCGCGTGAAATCGCATGGCCTCGATCATGGCTACAAGGGGTACATCCTCTTGAAAGAAGCGAGGATCGACGAGCGGGTCGCGAGGTGCGCCCTCGTGCACGTGCTCGGTGGCTTCACCCTTGAGGATATCAAGCAAGAATTTCCCGCCGATGCCAAGGAGGAGATCAAGATCCCCTTGATACCGGAATCCATCGAGGAAAAAATCGTGTGCTTCGCGGACAAGCATGCCGTGGGCACGATGCAAGTCACCATGAAACGGCGATTTTCCCGGTGGTTCAAGAAACACGGAAAAACGCCGTTCTTGTTGAAATCCCGGTATCGCATCATGCAAATAGAGAAGGATATCAAAGCCCTTCTCTGATCGATGCCTAGCTTTTCACAGGTGTTATGAACGTTCAAAAACAGACGATAGGCTCACATCATGCTAAAATTGAGAACCCCGAACGTGGCTATTGCAAGGGACAATGATCAAAAGAAAGCTGCGAAGACCGCGCTGGACCTGATCAAGAATGATATCAATCTGTCACTCTTCCACTGGATCAAGTCTGGCGAGAAAAAACAGGTCTTGATCAAGCCGAACTTGCTATCGACCGAAGCGAATCCTCAATGCAACACGTCAGTGGAAACTTGTCTGGCTGTAGCGGAAATTATCAAGGAATTGGGAGATTACAAGATTTATATAGGTGACGGCACGACTTACGAGACTAATCACAAGCCGTCGACCATGAAATCGCTGCAGAACCACGGATACGATAAATACAAGGATATATGGACGCTGGTTGACCTGCATGCTGACGAGACTTGGCGTTTTTTCGATATCGTGAATTATGAGGGGCAAAAGCCCGTGGAACTCGGATTCTCCAGGCTCGCGGATGATTGCTTCGTCATCAGCGTGGCCAAGATCAAGACCCACGACGTGCTTGGCCTCACGCTGAGCTTGAAAAACATGATGGGTATTCTCAATGGAGCCCGATATGTAGGAGAAAAAAACCTCATCACGAAGGGTGACGTGAAGGGGTACATGCATGGCTTCGGGAACCACAAGCCTCATGACTTGACCAAGGCACAGAACACGGGTCCGAGCAAGGTCGCCCTCGCGGCGAATCTCGTCCGCCTGGCCAAGGCCCGTCATCCCGATCTTGCCGTGATCGATGGTTCCACGATCATGGAAGGCATGGGACCGCGACGAGGGAATACTTGTGCTGAGCTATCGGGCATCGCGATGGCCAGCACGGACTTCATCGCACTCGATGCAACATGTGCCGCGATTGCCGGTCTGCCTCTGGATAGCTTTCAATACGTGAAACTCGCTGGTGAACGGGGAATGGGCGTAGCTGACGTGGCGAAGATCAATAATCATGGAATACAATGGCAGACCTTAAAAACGAATTTGAAGATGCACCCGCTATTCGCCGAAGCCTCCCCTTGGAAGCAAGAAGAACTCGACGCATTAGCCAAGTACACGCAATTTTAGGTTCTTTTTGCCTTCTTGCCGCGGCCTAGCAAGAACGATTCGAGGCCGGCAAGGTCCTTGTCGAGATCCTTGCCCCACGCGTTGACGCCGGCGCGGATCTCGTTGCCGACGACGATCGCGCGCTGCTCGACCTTGACCTGGGCTCCGTTCAATGCTTGATAGGCAATCTTGACTGGTTTTTCCGTGATGCCCCAGGCCAGGATGAGCCCGGTTGGCTCCAGCGTGCAAAACACGTGGTCGTCCACGACTTTCATAGCAGCTTGGACCTGGTCGGCCGTGCACGGCAGGTTGCCGGGCGACACCCCGCCACCGATGGCAAGCAGCGCTCCCTCGTCCAGATCATCAATCTGTTCAACGCGGTCCATGAACCCGACCTCGATCAGGCTACCGCGGAACTGGGCGTGCCTGTGATCGATCATGAGCTGCACGGCGCCCGATTGCCAGCCGGGATAGAGCTTCGCACCGGTTTCACCGTCGACGAAGGTGAGATCGGCGGGATGTGTGTCGTTCACGTGCGGTTTGCGTGCCTGGTGCTTGAAAATGCTGCTGCAGAATTGGAAGTTGTAGCCCCGCGCCGATACAATGTCGATCGGCGTGCTCACGACGCGGGCGAGGAGCTCACCGAGCTCGCCATGGAACTGCTCTTGGCGGATGGAAAAGCGGCGGGCGATCTCCGACGCCGGCGGTCGCGCGGGATCCCCTCTCATAAACCAGTAACGCGACGCAGCGACAGGGTTCATCTCTTGCTTGTTTATCCGGTTGTGATACCAATCCGTGAAATCGATCTCGATGAGCGGGACACCGTATTCCTTGCTAACCGCGGCCGCGTTGCATCCGTGCTCCATCGACTTGTTCGCAACGATCCCTTGCAGCAAGACCGGTGCTTTCTTTGCATACGAGTTGACCTTGAGATATTGCGTTGCCTGGAATGATCCCGTGGAAAAACCGCCGGAACCGAAGATCACGTTCGTGACCGGACGATCATGAGGCACCGGTACCAGTGGCACGATGCGCGAGCCGATGTTCCCGGCTATTCGATCCCATTCCGCCATGCATTTTGCTTGCAAGCTTTCCGGCGTGAATGCCTCATCCTTCCAGATGCGCTTCCCGAGCTCGTGGATGCTGGCGACGCGGCGCTCCCCCGCCGCCTTGGCCTGGGCCATGAACGCGTCGATGGTGCTTGACATGGTTATCTCGCGTCATTAACCGACCAGATCACATAAAAACTTTCCAGGAAGTCCCGTGGATCGAAACGAGGCCTTGGATGGAAAAAAAAAGGAATTCATTTCAAGAACGCGTCGATCATTTTCTTGTAGTCATCCTTTTTCCTGAGACCGACAAGTAATTGGCCTTGTTGTTGCCCGTTCTTGAAGAAAGCGACCGCGGGTACCGCGGAAATGTGAAATTTATTGGAAAGATCGTTGTTCTCGTCAACATCGAGCTTGAAGAGCTTCATATCTTCCGGCTTGTATTCCGTCGCGAGTTGCTCGAGAATAGGGCCGAGCATACGGCAAGGACCGCACCACGTCGCTGTGAAATCGATCAACACGACCTTCGCCGAGCCTTTTGCCTTGTCGAACTCCTGGGCTCCATGGATTTTCGCTGGTTCTGGCATGTACATCAACTTTTACGTGATTATAGGAAGTAGTTACTTTTCTCCGATTATAACATTGATCCTTTCCGTGACCGCCCGTGCAATACCACATGGAAGGTTTAAGGCAAGAGAATTGCATGACGATCGTGACCGATCATGATTGAAAACCTTTACCTAGTTTTGGATTCTGGCATTTGTATTTTTGCTTACAACGCGACGGAACAACTCAAGCTGGACGAGAACCTGGTATCGGGATTCATGAGCGCGATCATGCAATTCTCGAAGGAAACGTTCCAGGATAGCACGCTCGAGAAGGTCAACATCTCCAATCGCAAGAAAATAGTTGTATACAATCCTTCGAAGGAACCAAGCCTGGCCGAGATGGCGATTTTTTCCAAGCTGCGCATGTATGCCGTGGTCGATTATTACGACCATGAACGGCTCATCCAGCATTTGATCAAGGAAATGTGCCGCCGGTTCAAGGAGCGATACAAGGACACGATCGCGACAAAGAGCATCAACGAGACGAGCGCGTTCGACGGGTTCGTCGACGATGTCCGGGCCGTGCTCGCCGGAAAGACATACCCGCGCACGTTAGCACGATCACGGCTCGGCTTGCTCGTTTCCTTCCTCATCATCATCATTCCCGTGCTGGCGGTCATCTTATTCGGGCCAGATTTCAGGGCGATCGAGATCTCGGGACTCCCGCTGGACCGGGTCGTCAACTTCCTCGTGCTCGTCGGTGGTGTAACCGCCGTGATTATTTTTACCAGCGGCTTGGTCGGCGGGTACATCGCCGGGTCAAGAAAGAATGCCGTGAAAACAGGCATACGGCTCACGATACTGGCATTCATCTTGATCGTGCTGGCATCGTTCCGCCAAGGAACCACGTTTTTCGGGATCGCCGCCGTGTTGCTCGTGTACTTGGGATTAATCAGCATAATTGGAAGCTATTTTGGCGGATACTTGCGGGATCTGCAATTTTTATATCCCCTTGGGTCAACCGGAACATAAACGGGCCCGGGAAGGTTATCGCGTGTTCCGTGCTGGGACTGCCTCCCCCGTGACATTGCGACATCAAGAAATTGGACGCCGCATTGATTGGCCATGACACTTGCCAGGTGCGACAATCCTTGAAACATTACACGATGTCGTTCATCACGACGCAGCATGACGGGCTGGCCAAGAAGATCGGCGAGTTTTTCGGCTCGCGCGGGGCGGATTCCGACCTTATCTTTTATGACGGCGTGGATAGCGACCAGAACGTGTTTATCACGGTCACGCCGCTCGGATATCCCGACAAGCTCAAGACGCTCATCCAATGCTTGGCCCTGGGTGATTTCCAGGTCTTGCTCGTGACGCCGGATGATAAGATGGATGCCCAGATGGGCGAGATGATCGTGGCGCTGGAAACACACCCTGAAGGGATCCCGCTCGTCGTGCTCGGCGGTATCACGAAGGTGAACGAATACCTGGTCGACGAGGTGAAGGCCAAACTCCTGCAGATCATCAAGAACACGTCGCTGAAGGACAAGGTGACCGACATCATCGTCATGCGGAATCCCGAGACCAACTTGCCGGCGTTCAAGCAGTTGATCATGAGCCTGGCGGCCAAGATACCGGATAAAAAGGCCGGGAACGTGCGCATCCTCGTCGATGCATCGTTCCCCGTTAAAGGCGTGGGAACGGTCATCCTGGGCGTGGTGAAGTCGGGATCATTCAACGCGAACGATATGCTGGAATTGACCGACCCTTCCGAGTACAAGAACGTGATCGTTAAGTCCATCCAAATGCAAGACATCGACCAGAAATCGGCAACCCAAGGCGACCGTGTCGGTCTGGCGATCAAGGGGCTCAAGCCGGAAGACATCAGCCGCGATAACATGTTCGTGACCAAGGGATCCATGAAAGCTTATGCGGATATCAAGATAAAATTCCGCCTCTCCAAGTTCATCAAGAAATCGATCGACATCAAGGACAAGCAGCTCTACCACATAGCCATCGATCACCAGGTGTTCGGTGCCATGCCCGTGAAGATCGAGGGAACCGGCGAGGCGGGCATCTTGAAACCGAACGAGGAGGGCACGGTCACCTTCAAGTGCGAGAAGAAGTTCTCGTTCAACGATGATAATAACTGGGGCATCATCGTGTTCCTGGAAAAGTTCTCCGGCAAGCTGCGCATCCTCGGCTGGGGCCGCGTGCAGCCGGCGTGAACATGCCACGGCATCAATGTTATATTTTCCCAAACAAATTATCAATCAAACCTTGTACAGAGATGTGAAAAAATGGGTTTCAAAATGCAAATGCCGAAATTAATGATTGTACGCATGGTGGCGAACGTAATCGGTTTGTTGCTCGCGATTTGCGGGGCAACATATTCGACGTGGCTTATCATCGAGGCGACTAAATCCGATTATCTTGCTGCTGCATTGCTTTTACTCGTTCCAGTTGGTTTAAGCTTCTGGATGGCCAAGATCATGTGGGCGCTGAAGAAAAAGACCAAGATGTTTGGTTTCGTTTTGCTGGCTATCATCACCGGACTCAACCTTCTCACGAGCATATCGCTCATGATCGAGTTTGGTATCTTTGATGCGGGCAGGATGTTCTGGTTTTCGTTTGGTCTCGCCTTGATCTCTATCGTATCGGGTTTTTGCATCGCTCTCGCGAAAATAGCCGGCGAGATCATCGAAAAATTGAAGTATTTATTCATCGGAGGCATCGGTGGCTTCGTGGTCATCGCCGTGATGCTTATAACCGTGCACATCAGCGAAAGCGGTTTCTTTACTTCATTGCTCGGGACGTTAATCTCGCTCCTTGGCGTGGCCGCTGCCGCGATCGTCGGGTATGTGGCGGAATCGATCCTGATCAAGAAAAAATTCATGGTCTACAATTGAATTTCCAACTTTTTCTCCATTCATGAAACTCGTGGCGCTGGACTGGTCTTCATTTCTCCTTTATTATTTTGACCATTATTTGTAAGATTTCCCCGCGGCTCTATTGATTCAGCAAGGTCTGTTCAGCCTTGAACATTGCTCTCTTTATTTTCACGACATGCGCCGATTCATAATTGAATGGAAATGGAGTGGAACGACCATTCTGGACATCGGCCTATCTCGTCGATCAGACGCTCATCGACTGCGGCTAGCGAAAAAAAATTATATTCGATCGCCAATATCATAAACAGTTCTCACGTGAAACTTGCCTTTTGCTACTGGATTGCAGCCTCGACTTCTTTCATCAAGATCAAGGTGGTATTTTGGTCATGCACGCTTTTTTTTCTTGTTAAGAACGTTAAGCTTAACAAGCTTAACAAGATTAAGGGGAAGTTTCAAGCCCGACAAAAAAAGGCTTTCATTGCCGCGCCGCTGCGTCTTGGGAACTATAATATGCGTTGTAGAGCAGCGTGTCAACAAGATAATATATGGTTTCATTGACGTTGACGCCGAGCTTCGACGATGTCGGGATGAAAGCAATGCATCCGGTCTCAGCAACGAGCGCATTTGCCGAGTTCGTTATGTTCTCTTGCTCGGTTTGATCGATGAGATCGAGCTTGGTGCCCACGAGCACGATCGGGGCAGTCGGGGCATTTTGACGGAACATGTCGATCCATTCCCGCGTCGCCTCGAGCGTCATATACCTGCTCATATCGAAACACGTGATGCACGCCACGGCGCCCTTCACATACTCGGGCTGGATGAAGCGAAATCGTTCCTGGCCACCCAAGACCCAAAGTACGAGAGAAATCTTGCGACCCTGCCGTTCGAGAGCCTGCGTGTGGAATTGAACTCCAACGGTCAATTTGGCATCGCTAATAAATTCATTATGTATGAATCTGTACAAGATCGTGGTTTTCCCTACTCCGCCTTGTCCACCGACTGCGATCTTCCAGATAAAGTCATAGGCGCTAGCCATTTCGCTTCACACGAAGGTTGATACTCGAAAGTTCCACGATCTTTGTCCGTTTCAGATAGGCATCGATTTCCATGAATCGGTACGATCGCGAAGTAATTAATAAATTCTATCTTTCCTTATTCAAATTAGTAGCTCGTCATTTTAAATAATTATATCTTTTAACAAACGGGAGCCGCCTTCTTTTCGGTTTAAATGGGAATTCGAGCATTCTCGACCCTCCCCTTTTTTCTCCCATCATTATCGCACCGCTCCTCGCTCTCGCAGTGCCGCTTCGCCCCGAACGTGCTATAAATGCACATCCAGCCTTCTCTACCCCTTTAAACCTTCGGCTCCCCCGGCAAATAGATTTCTCGACCTCGATACCGAGAAATCTCGACCTCGGTCAATTTCGTTTTTTCCGCGAGGAAATCAAGGAGTTCCACACATTACCAATATAATGGCAAATCTTTCGAGTCAATTTCATGCTTGCTGTATTGCCTCCAAATCGGCTCCGGCACCTTCACGCCATGGTTCTCAGCAAGGATGCACGCGCAATTGACAAAACCGCGAGTATTTCTCGATTTTATGATACACGCGTGAACTTGTTCGCAAATCTGCGTCTTGTCCAGCCCCGTCTTCTCGGCGATGAAATCCAGCAGTTCCCGAAATCTAATAAAATCCACGGTGTAATCCATGAAAAAAAAGAGAAAAATGCGGTATAAAAGGTTATCGCCGCAAGTATGCCACCGAATTCCAGGGCGGGCTCGACAAGAAAATGGGCAAGGATGCGGAGGATCTGCCAGTCGAAACAATCGGGGCGATATTGGATGCTTTTTAATAGATCACGTGGTTGTTGGCCGGGGAAGGTCAATTAAACGGCATCGTGAACCGCGCCAGCACGATCTTCTCGTATCCCCCCGCCGTGCCGGTCTCGTACAAGCACACGATGGACTTGTCACCGAGCACGGCGAGGCAAGAATAGGCGAAGTTCCCGGGCTCGATGACCCTTGTCATGGGCCAGGTCTTTCCCTCGTCGAAGCTCGCCCGCACGGTACCGCACACCCTAGCCGTTCGCGACGCCGGGTTGGAAAATAGTAAAACGCTCTTCTCGTGATCCAGCGGATCGGAATGTCGCACGATGCTGCCTTGACATGTTGGCTCGATCAGCGCCGGGTCGTCCACCAGGGTCGACCACGTCTCCCCGCCGTTCGCGCTGGTAGCAATTTTCCGGGCATGAGCATTGTTCCCGCCTTGATTCCTGGCATTCAGCATAACCGTTCCGTCCGCAAGCTCGACCAGTTGCACCTCGTTCGCGTGCCCCGTCCCGCTTTCAGGCGCGAAATCCCCCATAACCCACGTTTCGCCCCGGTCATCGCTGTACGCCACGTACACGCGCCACCGGCCGTACGGTCCTTGATTGATGGGCATCAACAGCCGGCCGGCGTGCAGCCCCCTTCGCAGCTGGATGCCGATCCCGGGCCCACTCGCGATGGTCGTGACTTCCGCAGGCCGCTTCACTTGCCGCGTGATGTCCCTCGGCTCGGACCACGTACCCCCGTCGTCGTCGCTGCGCGTCTCGTAGGAAAGCAAAGCGCGGTACCCCAGCATCGCCTTGAAGCCCCGGGTCACGTAACCGGGCATCGTCCGGTGCTCGTTCGACGGGTATGGATATCGCTGGAAAAACAAGACCACGCGGCCGGTTTCCCGCACGACGACCGCGGTCGGGTTGTTCAAGCTGTCCCGTCCCATACGAGCAATGACCCGCAACGGTTCCCACGTGGCTCCGCCATCCGTGCTACGCTTGAACACGATGATGTTCTCTGACATGTCGGCGATGCGTTTCCGGCCCTCGCAGAATGCGAGAAGCGTCCCTTTCTTGCTCATAATGATTGCCGGGATGCGGAATACCGCGTGTCCTTCTTTTCCGCCGGTGAACACGTCAACCTTGGTGATGCCATCGTTCATGGCCAAAACTCCTTGAACAATTGTCCCATGGTGCCCATATACACCGCGGTCCGCACGTTCATCCACGTCTGCTGGTCGCCGTCGCAGTACACGATGAACGTCATGCCGCCGTGTTCGACCAGGTCGACATCGGAATTGTTGATCCCTTCCCAACTCTCACAGCATCGTGACGACAGAAAGGCGGTCGTCGCCGGGTGCTTGGCATTCCCGTGGAACACGTCGAACGTCTCGAAGTCCGCCGTTCGAGCGATCCACGAGATGTAGCGGGGCTTAAAATGCCGGAGGTAGATGAAATAATACCAGCCGCCGCAATACCGTATCGATGGGCATGCCGCATAGGTGGTTGGCTCGAACACCGTCCCCACCTTTTCCCAGTGCAAGAGGTCCTTGGATTTGGCAAACCGGATCGAGAAATCGACGAGCCCCTTCTCGCGGACCTCGTAGGCCATAACATACCCGCCCGGGCATGGCGCCACGGACGTGTTGAAAATCGTCTGACCCTCGACTGCTTCCAGGACGACCTCGGTCGGGCCGAGCTTGAAATCGAGGGTTAACGCCGCCGTCGCGACGCTGTTCCTCGACTCCCAGTCGATCGATCCGAACACGCGCAGCGTGCCGTCCACGACGATCGCGCAGCCAAGGCCATGATCCCACGGCACCCGCGCGACCAGCTCCCTCGTCACCATTTCGTGCACGAGGATCGCCAGGCCGCGGTTCCACCCGACGACCGGGCGGTCGAACGTCACGGTCAACAACCGGCCACCGAGAACGACAGGGGTGCACTCGCACTGGCTGGCGAGGTAGACTGCGCTGCGCTTGTGGATTTCCGGCATGGTGACGGGAACATCCTTCGCTTTTTTTTGCAGGAATCCCATGTTTTTCCCTTACTTCCCGTGAATATTATTCAAGCTTGCTTTGCATTGTCCAATTCCTTGCATTTCCGGGCGACGTAGCCGGTCAAGGCGCGGCGTAGCCATGCAAACCGGCGTTCCTCAATCGCGGCAGCGATGCCACGCGCGATCTGGTCCAGGCCGGGCAGCACGATGCCCTTCGAGCGGGCACGGTCGATCGCCGAAAGTGCCGCCTTGGCATCCGACGTGAGCTGGTCGACGATGGTTTCCGGCACGGTAACCGAAAATTTCACGATGGCAACTCCTGGCCCGGCGGAAAAGGTACGCAACTCGTAAGGGCCGAGCTCAATGGACGTACGCTCTTGCATGCTTTGTTTTTCTGAGCTTGCCAAGTCGATCACGTCTCCTGGCTGCTGGTTGAATGCTACATCGACCGTGACCGGATAATAATCGCGGTTAACGAGATAGAAGTATCGCCTGCCTCTATCGACCAAGGCACGCATCGCGACCGGATCGGTCGTCGTCCCTACGGTCTCGAACCGCTTCCGGGGCAGTGCCCGGAACGCGCGGGCGAACCGCTGGAGCTGCCCGGAGTGCGCCTTGTCCAGGAACAGGCCACCACGCGTGATGCGGCAAGCGTCGAGTTCCGCGACCGCGTGGGCATAGGGTTCCATAAAATGGTCCCCGCCGAGCATCGCCGGGACGATGCGCAATTGAGAGTTCCACCAAAACCCGTCGCCTGGGTACAAGGAATTGATGTGGAGGATCCCATCAGCCTTTTTCCCGTTCATGTCAGCGAGCGCCGGGAGGTTCTTGTCGCCAGGGCCGCATTGCTGCCACACGTGCTTCCCCCACGCTTCCACCCAGCAATTGAAGATGAAGACGCCCGGGCTCGCGTGATCCTTGAAGGTGGCGTGCGTTTCACCATCGAGAAAATCGAAATCACGATACATCGACGTCGATTCGGGTGGAAGGGCGATGCCACCGGCAGGTTTTCTCCCGTGACCGCCGCGGTCCCGCGTGCACCCCATGCTCAGGTCGATTGCGAGCCCGGGCTCGTCGCGATACAAGCACGGGTCGATCCCTGCCTCGCGGAAGAGAATGGAATTGCTCTTCCTGGCGAACACCTGGTGCGCGGCCCCGATATCCCCGAAGATAGGCATCAAGAGGGTCTCGTCCCAGAGCGTGATCGTCACGCGCAAGTCTGGCCTGGCTGCAACGAGCACTTCCCGGATCTTGCGCATCAAGTCGCGAATTTTCCGGCAACGCCAATCGATCCACGCATCGGGGCATGCGAAGTTTAAAAATTCGTACCGCTTCGAAAACCGCTTGGGATCATGTGCCCTGATCGGCACCTTGATGCTGGTTTCTTGCTCGAACAGGTTCACCGTGTAATCATCGTAGCCCGAGTGGATGGTACCGAACCATAAAAATGTCGTGCTGTACATGTTCAGCGTGATGCCCTTGAAGGCGGGATACTTCGCGTATCGCTCGGCAACTTCCTTCACGAAACCGATGGCCGCGGCTTGAACGTCGGGATGCAACGGGTTGAAGATCGGCCCCGCGTGGTATCCGGGACCATACCGCTCGCCGTACGCGTAGGTCTTGTGCCACCACGGCATCCTGAAGCCCGGAACAACGTGTCCTGGCTTTATGGCCTTGGCAATGATGTCGTAGTTGATGGCATTGTGGATGGCGGTCCAATCTTTTGCGCCCTCTTGCACGTGGTCGTTCCAGAGCATGTTGTTGATCGTGCTGCGTCCTTTGATGATCGAGCGCCGGTTGCTGTTCATCTGTTTCATCAGCGACCCGAGGCGCAGCAATGTCAAGGCGCCCTGGAATTCGAGCCCCCTTTCGCCGCACCGTTCCAGCAGCTTGGCATACCAGTCCACGGGATCGCGCACCCACCGCGTGTATTGCGTTCGTGCAGCGTCCTTCGCGACGACGAGGTCCATCGCGTCCGATGGTTCGCGCTGTGATGGAAACAAGGGGCCATGGTACCACGCCATCGGGTACACGATCAATTTCTGGCCGCTGAAGCTGGCATAATCGACGACATGGTCGATCCATTCAGCGTGATCGATGGCGCCCTCGGCCGCCGCGGTGCCGCACGGGTCCTCGTACTGGATGCCGAACTCCCGCCGAGTTCCATCACTCAGATCACCTTGCACGTTGAGCGGGGGAAGTGCCTCCAGCTCGTATATTCCGATCTCCGCCACCGCCGCGGGTTCTCCTTCGCCGTACGTCATAAAGACGATGCTGCAGTCGTGCCACCGCGGCCAAAAGACCTGCCAGATGTCCAGCATCTTCCCGCTCAACGGCTGCGTGAATCCGGTGAGGACGCCCGTCGTCAAGTCGTAGGACGTGCCATCCATAATGCACATGAAGCGCCGCTTGTCATCGGGATAGCGGATCGCGATGGCATGTGGTTTTCCCACGTTCTCTATCGAAAAACGGTACCCGAAGCGGGAGAAGGACGTGTTACCAGCCTCGCGGTATGCGCCGGCCGGGCTCTCGGCCACGTGCACGTCGTCGTGCCCGAAATATCTCCCCGCGGGCGGTTCCTTATTGCAATCGATGCGCTCGATCAACCGTTTTTTTACATTGTCCATAGCAGCATCCCTTCGAACCTTCGCGACGCGTTCAGCGTTGCCTCGTGATGTGGATCGTGTAGTTTCGTGAATTCTTGGCGTTGAAGGTGGCCATCTGGCCATCCTTGTCGTCCACGACGTCAAGTCCAGCCGCGTCGATCCGGTAGCCTTCCGGGTACTGGATTCGCGGGATGTATATCGACGTCGGGGCGGCTATCGATCTGTCGGCAAGAAATTCGAGCACGAACGTCCCTTTCTCCATGTCGAACACCATATGCTGCGGCACGCCTTGCACGAAACGCGCGAACGG
Source organism: Candidatus Sigynarchaeota archaeon (assembly GCA_030587525.1). Taxonomy (GTDB): domain Archaea; phylum Asgardarchaeota; class Lokiarchaeia; order Sigyniarchaeales; family Sigyniarchaeaceae; genus Sigyniarchaeum; species Sigyniarchaeum tengchongense. The sequence continues at coordinate 18,952 of JAUQYW010000265.1, forward strand.
CCGCACGATGCCCTTCAACGCGCGCCCCCCGCTGTTGATGTCCCCGGGATTGTCCCGCTGGTCGATGCAGTAGATGCTCAAGTCTTCTTGATTCCAGCAATCGCCGATCCGGAGGTCGTTCCGGTTGTGCGCCGTGTAATTCCAATGCGTGCAGCTCAGCAAGCGCTGGTCCATGGCATTGTACATGAGATCCAGCGCCCACACGTGGTTTTTCCACGGTCTTCCCGAGCGATCGCCGGCTCGCCATTGCTCATATGCTTTTCCTCCATCCAGGTCCATGTGCAAGCCGAATTCGCCGATCAACGCAGGCGCGTGCACCCGCGTCGCCGCGTTCTTGATGGCGCCAAGTTGGCGCGAATACATGGCCTGGATGCCTTTCTTTCCGACAACCAGCTTTATCTTCACGACGTCGAGCGTTATCTTGCGCACTTTCTTCGTGCCCGAGATGGCATTGTCATACCAGTGGGATGCATTGACGAAATTCCTCGGCACCGTCGACGGGAACGACTCGTCATACACGGTCTCCTTGGGATCCTTCTCGCCAAATACCATCCAGTCGGGATTGATCGATTGCACGTTTTCAGCAACACGGTTGATGAACGGGACCATGTAATCCCTCGTGAAATCGACTTGACGGCCGTTGACGACCTGGAAATGATCGTTCCGATCCACCTGATAGCGTCCATCCGCCGTTATACTCCAAGCTCCCGCAGCTTGGAACGGATCGCTTTTACCGTCCAGCCAGATCGACACCTTGTCCTTGTTCACGATGACATCCTTCACGGGCACGATGCCGAGCTTGGCAATTCGCAAGGCCAGGAACGGCATCGACACCGGATACCCATGCGACGAGTACAAGGCTTCGACTGGCGAGAACGCTATGCCGGGGAGCGCTGGATTGTTCTTGGTTGGCTTGACGTGGCGATCATCCAGCGCGACGCCGATCCAGCCCGAGTTTGGCTCGTTGAGGGAATCGAAGCCCAGCACGTTCGGCAGGTCCTTGACCCGCTCCCCGATGGCCTTCTGGCAAGCCATGTAGTGCCCCTGCATGTAGGCTTGCACGTTCTGGCCATCGATGGTGAAGCCCGGGGCGAAGTCCTTACCACCGAAGAAGAGCGTCCACATGATGCCATTGCCCGCGTACTTGTGGTTCTGCCCCCAGCACATCGTGGGATAGTTATCCTCCTGCCTAGGTCGCGGGTCGTTGAAATCAAACGCGTGTTGCATGACCAGCGCCGCGCCCGCCTTGCTCAGCTTAGTGTAGTCGATGCCCATCTTTTCGAAGAGCCAGCACGGCGCGCCGTCACCGCCGGTCATGCGGCTCCACACGTCCTGGTGAAAATCGACGAAGACGTACAGGCCGTAATCGCCAGCCATCTTGCACAGCGTGGTGTAATAGTCAATGTACCGGGTATCAAGCTCGCCCGGCCCTGCGTGCTCGACCGCTTCCCATGTCGTGAGGAGCCGCAGCACGTTGAAACCCCACGATTTCAGCCGCGTGAAATGTTCGGCTGCCACTTCGAGAGGAAACGGGCGGCCGATGAAGGACACTTTCCGGTGGTCGGAAAAGTCGGTCGGGTTGCTCGTGGATCCATCGGGCGTGTAAGGAACCTTGCAATCGCCGCCGAGATTCACGCCGCGCAGTATCGCAACACGCCCGCTCGAATCAACGAACCAATCATCGCGGGGATGTAACCGGGGAAGGTCGCCTGCCCGAAGTTGTATGCTTGGTTTCATGGATATCACTATGCAATGATTTCATTTAACGTGTTTCAAGATAACCGTTCAACATGTGAATTTTCTCGTCCAGCATGGCAATGCTCGGGTGAAATTTTCCCTCCATCCTGAGTGCGAGGTCCAGCCACGGCGCCTCTTGGTACAAGCGCCTCGCTGCCATCGAGTTTACCAGCTCGCGCCGTGCCACGTCCACCATGCGATCCCGGGCCGTTGCCCCTCCAGGGCCGACCAGCCCGTCGCGGTCGCAGAGAAATTGGATGGTGTTCGAAGTCGTTTCGAGCGTGCGGTGGATGTATTCCGTCACGATCGACAGTTCCGCCAGCTTGGCGACCTCGAACCGTTCTTGCACCAGCGGTGCCGCTTTTGAGAGTAATTCGACTGCTTTTGCCGAGTGGATGGAAGCCCGGTAACATTCGTCTATGAACGTCGACCAAGCTTGCAAAGCATCGTCGGCGGCGAAGCCCCAGCTCCAGGGCGACGCGGGTAATTTTGAAAAAACCAGGGGCTCGAACGCGTCCAGCAGCGCGCTGGAAAATGTGGCCTCGTGCTCTTGCTTGTAATACAAGGCGCCGTGGAAGACCCGCGGGATTTCCGCGCTCGCGTCGGGGATCAGCGGGTGTGCTGGTCCCAGGAAGTAAGGCCCCATAAAATATGGCGGGATGCACGGCAAGTGGCCGATGGCATCGCTCATCTCCTGCCAGGCTTGCAGCACTAGCTCCGCCCCCTTGCCGAAATCTCGCCGCGCGATCAACCGCAACACCGCGTCATCCGACATCTCGGGATGCCAATTCGCCCACCAGGCCAGTTCCTCGCACGTGGAACCCCACATGCCGAAAAACATCCACGCTTGCAAGACGCCAGCGGGGTGCAACCCTTTAACGCTGCCCCATTTTTTAGCGAGCCGTTGCATACACGGGACATACGGCACGTGGATAAGTTCGAGGCCCAAAGCAGTTTCCATCTTTACGTTCATACTGGTGCCTCGCCGGTGACACGCGTCGGCTTGCTCGACGATGCGATCCGACGGCCCGGGAAAATCGATGCTGTAATCCCAGATCAACTTCGAGTACCCGTCCTTCTTGACCCACTGGTCCTTGTCGATCTCCGACAAGAACCCGGCGCCCGAGGGCATGGCATCGATGAAATCTATCTGGTACGGGTCCGCGGACCACCGCTGGGCAGAATATGGCCACGCGAGGACGATGGCGTCGGGCTGCGACTCGTGCACCCCTTTCGCGGTGACGTCCACGAGCTTGCTGACCACGCGCTCGGCCGGGATGCTCGCACAAGCGGGGCAATTCGTCCTCGGCGCTTGAACGCCTCCGCCCCTCGCAGGGTTCATGTAGCAGTGGTAATATGACTCGCCACCTATGATGAGCACGAGCCCGCCAAGGAGTGGCACCGCCTTGAACAGGTTTTTCGCGAACTCGGCGTGAAACGCGAGGGCTGCATCGTCCGAGGAACACAAGCAATGCAATCGCGCGTCGACCTTGGGCGAATATAAACGTGCACCACGCGCGCCGGGACAGCGCTGGAACAAGGGATGCAATGCATCGAGCTTCGGGCTCACGGGAACGTAATACAGCCGGATGCCATAGCGAATGGCGCGCTCGGTAGCGTCCTTGAGCATGGCGATGTTGCCTTGGTAAGCAGCGGTGTTCAATTCCGGGAAGACGTCGCTGTTGACATAACACGCCATATCGCCGTAAATGGTCATGCCGTTGAGCCCGTGGTGCGCGAGCAGTTTGAACGCGTCGTCGGACAGGTAATCGGGAGAAAGATCGGGAACAAGGAAATTTGAACCCCACGGCGCCTGGCTGATCTGCACCTTCCAACTGGGCTGCTTGGAAACATCGCCCGCGGGCAACCAAGGCCCTTTACGAATGCCCATCTCGCGCTCCATGTAGATGACCCCGGCCCACAAGGCTTCGATGCTCGCGCCGGCGATGCGGATGGATCGCGGTGCAACTTGCAATCGGAAGGATCCCGGGGCGAGCGACGCGTCCCGGGTTAAAACGACCTTGTTATCGGCATCGGCGCAAGGATACAACCCCATTTTTTGAAAGAAATCCGCGAGATCATCCAATATCTGCGCTTTCCAGGGAAGCTCTCCCTCGAACGTGATGGTCCATTTGCCATCAAGTTGAATATCCCCGCGATCTGGTAAAGGATGCTTAGACATTGACAGTGGCAGCATATTATGAACAATCCTGCGATCCTTGCAGAGCGGGTTGTTATTTTTCAGCTTCAAGAGTTCTTGAATCAAGAGGGAGTTGTGCAGCATCGTCCTACACTTTTCGTTAGATAGATATCGCAGTGGTCAGATAAAATATCACATTGGAGATGTTTATCACATCAGTCAGATAAAACACGGGAAATATGTTTTTATTTCGCATTCATTTCTCTAAGAGATGCGAAGATTTGCATTAAAATATATCGTCTTGCGGACGATCAGCACGGTCATCGGCCTGATCATCATCATCGCCAATTTCATCATCTGGAACGTTTCACCGGATGAAATCGCTACATTGGACCCCATATTGCTGTATCGGGCCGTGCTTTTTGGCCTCCAGGCCTTCATGTTTTCGTGGCTGGCATTCTTGACCGCTGATAGCATCTCGCGTTTCTGGTGGAACCGGTGGCGGCTATCGGAAACGAGCGCCGTGGAGACCCAGGAAATCACCATCAGCACGGGCAAGGGCAATCAAATCAGCGGCATCTTGTATCAACCCGTGAATGACCGGGACAACCCAACGCCCAAGAAAATGATAATCGTGAGCTACGGGTTCAACGATAACCTGTTTCGCGCCCAGCACATCGCTCGATCCTTGGCCGCGGCGGGTTTTACGGCGCTCACCTGGGACTACCGGGGGCGCGGGAAAACCAGGGGCAGGATCACTGACCTGGAAGGCCACCTGGATGATCTCCGCTCGCTGATCACCCATTGGTCGAAGGAAGCGATCACGCAACACGCGCAATTGTACTTGTGCGGCTGGAGCATGGGGGGCATGCTCTCGATCAACGCCGGCTTGGGCGACGACCGGGTGTCGCGAATATTTACGTGGTCCACCTGGTCAGACTTGAGACGCCGGGTCTTGTGGCGATTATATATTAATCCATTCACGCTGCTGCGATACTTGTTCAAAGGAGAACTCTTGTATGTATCGAGACAAAGAAATTTGAAAGTATCCCCAGTACATTATGCACTCCGAATAGCTCAGGATTGCGGAGGACAACAAAACTTGCAAGCACTCGTTAATGAAAAATTGTTCATGTGCCACGCAAGGAATGACACACTCGTTGGTTACGATAATTTCAAGGAAAATGTTCGTGCATTCAGCCTCCCCCCTTCAAACCAGTTCATATTCAAGAAGGGATCGCACTTGCTCGTCCGGAAGGAATCCATTCTCATCGGACTTATGTACCGGTTTTTCAATGGAGGTGAACGCTAGGATGGCTGAACCGTGGCGTGTCTTGATGGAATTCGACGACGTCGTTATCGTCTGCCTCGTGATGTTCTTCGCGATCACGGTTATCTGGCGCTACTTCTTCCGCTGGGACACCCGGCACGCGTTAAAAATCCCGGGAATTCACCGCGAGACGTGCACGAGGTTTTCGCCCCTTGTCCCGAAAAAGGATGACCCCACGATCATCGTGGTCGCGAGGGCACGGCACAATCCCTTGGACCAATGCACGTGGCTCGTGCAAGGCTTGCTCGCAGCGGGCTTCCAGGTCCTGCTGATACACAACGTGCTCTCATTGAAGCACGACGCCAGCGGCTACTTCGTTCAAAGCATCATTGATTACGATGATTTTTCTAAAGATATACAGCTTGTCAAGGTCATGGAACAAGCCATCGAGCTTGGCATACCCCGTCTCATGTTAGTTAATTACCGGGGAGAAATCGGGGCGCAGCGGTTGCTGGAATGGCTCGAAAAAGCAGGCACCGCGGCAATGAGCCGGAAGATCGAGTTATTCATCGCTTCTCGATTCCAAAGCCCGTCGATACAGTCCAGCCACCAGCAGCAGTTCAAAGGCGCCCTCCTCATCCAGCGTTCACGGGATCGCTTACGTGACGCGGAGTTGCTGGTGGTAGCAAGTATCTTGAAATGGCTAGAAGAAAAAAGACGGTGATCGAACGCATCGATTGCACGCCCCGAAAACGCGCGCTGGTTCGCCACGTACCTCGTCATTGGCAGCATTTCCTGGGATTTCCCGGGTTTCCCGCACGGCTACGCGAGTTGTTCTTGGCGGGGGTGGATGGCCATCCCTCGAGTCGCATAGGCTGTCATTAACTAGGTTATAAGTTGACACTTTTCTCAGGAAAACTTGACAAAATCATTACACTGGCTAGCTATAAGTTGACCAGATTTCGTGTCAATTATTAACTTGACACTTTCTTCCCTGAGAACATGTCAAGTATTAACCACTTAATGATAAATGAAAATAAAAAAATAAATCATATGTAACTTCCATATGTTGAAGACAAGCAAGTGGCAACAGATTGAACCATAATGCACATAAAAACAAAAAAACATTAAGAAATAGAGAAATAATAAAACTAAAAGGAAACATAAATGGCTCTGTTTCAGTCGTTCGTTCATTGGTGGGAATGGATCATCCCGTTTTTATTAGCAGCCATGTGTTTCATATTTTCTTATTGGATTATTTTCCGCAAGTTAGCTCCCTTTATTTCGCTGCTATTGCGGCGACGCTGCAGAAAGTACAATAAATTTCGTTCTTCCTTGAAAAATTATCAATTCGTGATTAATTTCTTCATCGTAACAGGAATTGTGGCCATCAGCGCCCTAATACCAGCTTTCTTGGTCAAGATCACGACAAATCTCAAACCTGGTTTCGATGGTTACACCCAAATTTATCGGTTTGGCACACCATCGATGTATATCACCTGGGAGCGGGCTTCCGATGATTATACGCCGCAAGATTCACTGGAATATTGTGTTTTTTGTTCGGGTCAGGATAACATCGAATCGGTTTCCGACATGCAAGAAAACGGTGTCGCTCTCTGCGATTGGACCAATAACATTGATCGATTTACCATCGGAAATGCAAGCGGGTATTATTTCAACGTCATGGTCAGGAACCAGTACGGGATCTTGGCTGCATACCAAACGTATAAATTTGGTTCCATGTTTAGTGATCTTTCAGACATCCTTGCGTGGATTGACGTGAACATCCCCGATCGCAGCAAGCTGATCACTATCGATCCTGCTTCAGAAAATTCGACAGAATTGGGATTGATAGGCATGGCCATGATGCAGACAAATGAGACCTATAGTGCCGAGATATTCCATCTACTGGGAGCCGAATACGTGATGGTTAATTTTGGCCACCTGATTTCTGGCTTGTGCGGGAACGAGCAAGATGGTGCCGCACTCATCGAAGCATGTAACAATCACACAGCAGAGTATGCAAGCATAGGATTTGAACGAGAAAATTGGTATGGTGAACACGACCAAGTATCGACGGTGTTCGACGAGACCGAGTATTTCAATGCCACCTACGCTCCAACTCCAAAATGGTTCGACAGCCTCCTTGTTAAGCTGCTGTTCTTTGACGAACCGACCTCTACCGATATGGCAACTTCGCAATTGGAGTACTGGTATGCACGGGAGATTAATGGTGATGGTATAACTGTCCAACCACGCTTGGATGCCGAAGGTAATCCTTGGGGATACTATGTCCCGCCGGGTGGAGCATACAATCTCACGTGCTTCGATGAAGCATACTTCTCAACAAATAGCACGTTCAAGATTTTCAAGGTAGTGTAACCTTGAAAAGGTTACAAGGTAGTTTCAAGGTATTTTCAAGGTAGTTTCAATATCCATTTCGTTCAATACTGAT
>JAUQYW010000289.1 GCA_030587525.1 Candidatus Sigynarchaeota archaeon
TCGTGGATATCCACGTTGGAGGATCTCACCATCGTGAGCGTCGGTGATGATGTCGGGGGTAATGCGAATGTCTCGTTTACCCTCGGGTACTATGGCCGCCTCGTTTCTGCAGATTATGAGAACTACAGCGGCCCGATCCCTGCAATGCCTGTCAATGGGACCTCATCCGTGAATGTTTCGAGCAATTCCGCAACACATGTGTCGGGACCAACTCCCACGGCAATATTTTTTATCAACGTGAACGCCCAGAACAAATCGTGGGTGTATGGCCACAATGCATCGGGTCTCATCATCACCAACATGACCGCCCGGTGGAACGACAAGGGCGCACTACTGTTGTATGAGAACATCAGCTTTAACAACAGCACGAACATCACGACTGTCGATCGTATTGCTATGCTCGTGCCATCGATACCAGGATTCGATATTGCCATTGTTTCTTTCGTATCTGGGATTTCTATCACGATCTCGGTCGTGCTCGTCTCGACAAGGAAAAGATTCAAGTTTTCATGATCTTTCTTCTATTTTTTAGATAATTTCATCTTCCTCAGGAATCCTTGTGCTCCGTCGAAAAGACAAGGCATTTTAAATGCGAGATCATGTTTGACACCAAGACCTTGCTATGCTTGGAGAATCGAAGGATCAGCCTCGTCTATCAACGACCGAGCGCATTTCATGGAAGGAAACCATCGGTTTTGGGCTGTCCGGCATCCCCGGCGGCATTTTTTCAACCTTTTTAGGCTATATCCAGGCATTCTATTTTGGATACATGGGCCTGCAGCCCGGCTGGATCGTCATGGCACAAATTATCTATGCCATCTGGAATGTGCTTAACGACCCTCTTTTTGGTATGCTCCAGGATCGCACGAGATCGAGAAAGGGCCGATACATGCCATGGATCAAGGCATGCGCTCCATTATTTTCCATATCGTTTGTTCTCGTGTTTTTCCCGCCCGCCGCCTGGAGCAATGCGGTCGGTGGCGTGGACTATCAAATGCCGTTATTCCTTTGGTATCTGATATCGCAATTGCTGTTCGACACGTTTTTCACGATTTGTTACTTGGCCTGCTCGGCATTGTTTCCGCAAATGACGCTTGATGGTCGCGAACGCACGAAAATATCCCTCGTTGCTGCTGGCTTGGGCATCGCCGGTGCAGCTGCGGCAGGCTTCATTCCCATGATCCTTCTTTCCAGCCCGACGCCAGAATCGATTTCCACCTTCCAAGCCAGCGTCGTTGTTTATGGGGTTGTGGCACTCGTTCCCTGGCTCTTGCTCGTGAGGTGGGTGAAAGAACGACAAGAATACATCCCGCCTAAGCAGCAACCTTTCCGCACATCTGCCAAGGCGGTTTTCACTAACCCGGCGGGGCGCGTGTTCATCGTGTACGAGGGCATCGCCATGGGCATCAATTATTTCATCCAAACATCATTCGCCTTCATCATCGCGTGGATTTTCGGGTACAATGCTTATCACGGGACGTGGACGTTTTGGAATGCGGTCCCGTTCTTGCTTGGCCCGCTCGGGGGCATCGTCGCGGGCACGATCGTCCAGCTTTACATCCCGAAATTCCGGGACCTCAAGACTGCCATCATGATCTCCTTGATCTTCGAATGTGCGGGGTTTACTATCGCATTCCTGGCAGCATGGATGCCTGCCGGTGCCATAGTCGGCACCTATGATCTGCCAGAAAGCGCCTGGCTCGTCTCGATCGGGTTCTCTATCGCCGCGTTCGGATTACCCTCCGACATTATCTACCATGGCCCAGTTCGCAGCGACGTGGTCGATTATGACGAGGTGCTCACGGGTGAGCGCCGCGAGGCAGTGTACGCGGGCGTGGGTTGCATCTTGTCCAAGCCCATGACCAGCGTGGCGCTCGCCGCCGTGCCGGTCATCCTCGCACTTTTCGGCCTCGTGCCAGCAAAGCAAGGAGATATCAATTTTGGCCTTGAAGTCCTTGGCAATGATTTCGGGATCGCTATCACCGGCGTCGCGGTCGCTGCGTTCCTCGTTCCTGCGATCTTGGCAGGGATCGGCATCGTGAT
>JAUQYW010000306.1 GCA_030587525.1 Candidatus Sigynarchaeota archaeon
CCGCCCGCCGAGTTGGTCGAGCACAGCGGTTATTTCGAGGCGCCGCTCCTCGTCTGACAGCTTTTCGACCTCTGACGCCATGGCCGGGACTAGGAACCCGGCAACGCCCGCGCGAGCAGCCTCGTCCACGTTTCGCTGCAGCGAGGTCACGTCGATCGCGTCTTCGCGGGTGAAGGGCGTGTTCAAAACCGTGATGATGCCCCGGATGCCGAGCAGCTCTTTCATGGATATCACGCCCACTCGAGGAGGCTGGTATTTTTGCCGGAGCCCCGTACACCTTCGCCTGATGCAACGCGTTCCACCGCGATCTTGTGGTATGCCTCTGACAGTTCGAAGCCGATGTACCGGCGCTTCATCGCCCTCGCGACGACGAGAGTGGTGCCCGTACCGCAGAACGGGTCGAGCACGATGCCATTCGCGGGGCAAGAAAAGTCAATCAACAGCTCCACTAGGGCTTTCGGGAACACGGCCGAGTGCTCGCTCTTCGATCGCTCGATGGGAATGGGCAGCACGTCACGCTGGAGTTTTCCCGTTTCGGGATCCTTGATCGCGGCCATATTGACAAAATAATACTGCGATTTTGTGAAATGGAGCACGTATTCGTATGCATGCGCGAACCGGTCGTGGATGTTCGTGTAATTGCCGGCGTTTGGCTTGAACCAGATAAGTTTCTCGCGGAAAAACCACGACTGCTCCTCTTGCATCTTGATCACGAGCCGCTCGGGCAGGAGCATCTTCTGCTTGGCCTTGAACCAGTCCATACCGAGCGTCTTGGGCCAGTTTTTCTGGATCTTGCACTTGTCGGGGATGTCCTCGTTCGAGATGCCCTCGTCATCGCCATCTTTTGACGAGATCCACGTGTTTTTGCGACAACGGGTCCAGTTGGAAACCCACACGTCGTCGATGATCACGAACACGTTGCCGTCGGGCTTGAGCTTGGCTTTCACGAGCGCGAATATTTTTGCGAGCTCGTCGACGTAAGTAAAGGGGTTTTGTTCGATGCCGATCTGCCCGTCGGTGCCGTAATCCCTGCAACCCCAATATGGCGGCGAGGTGATGCACAGGTCGATCGAATCGTCGTCAAGGTCTTTCAGCAGCAACCGGCAATCGCCCAGGAGGATGCTGTTCTCGTACTTCGTCATAGTAGTTGCGATCACTGCGGATGAATCTGCAAGATAACTTGATTGTGCTCTTGATACTGCCAAGTATACAACTGCGCGTTAAAACCTTTTATGGATTAAAAAAAAGATCAATCTCGAATCTTTATAAAAGATTGCTTAATTGTCGGGATAAGCATGGTCAAAATCGAAGAATATAGCGACGAAGAAATCCAACGAGCGTGTTCATTTACCGACTTGATTGACAAACTCTACAATCAACTCGAAGGACAATTTAGTTTTGAAAAGAACGTCAAAAAACCTGCGGATTTTCCCGGCTGGCAAGACCGATTCCGAAGCGCCGTGATCAAATCCTTAGGAATCGAAGATATGTTGGCAAACCGGGGCGAAGTGGTGCTCGTGAAAGGCGACCCCGAGCTTGCGGTTGATCGCCCGAAATACACGATCGAGCACTTTTACATCAAATCCTTCGCGGATACCTTGATCCCGGTCTATCTTGCAAAGCCGAAGGGGCTGAAAAAAGGGCAAAAAGTGCCCGCGTTCGTCTGTACCCACGGGCATGGGCAAGGCAAGGATTTCATGATGGGAATCTCGGTCAATCCGAATTATCCGAATAGCCATTGGGCTGCAGATCTCGCGGAAATGGACTGCATCACGATCGCGATGGACCAGTGGGGCTGGATGGAGAGAGGCTTCGGAGGCCTCTACAATTTTGTCGAGGGTGCCTATGCCCACAAGATGCTGCTGCTGGGCCGCACCATCAATGGCCTGCGATTTTTCGACGCTATGCGGCAGGTGGATTACTTGTTGACCCGTGATGACGTCGACCCAAAGAAGATCGGGATAGCGGGACTTAGCCTTGGAGGTACGACGTCCAGCTGGACAGCGGCGATCGATCCCCGCATCAGCATAGCACTCGTAGCGGGATACCTGAACCCGTTCAAGGACGGGATCATCGATCACAACCATTGCTCGTGCAATTACATCCCGGGGTTCTTGAAACTCGGGGAGATGTACGACATGGCCGCGTTGATCGCCCCGCGACCGGTGTGTTTCATCTGCGGGATTAAAGACACGACGTTCTACATCGATCCTGCTCGCAAAGCATTCCAAAAGGTGAAAGCCGCTTATAAGTTGCTCGGGAAGGAAGCGAATTGCATCATCGACGAGTGCAACCTCGGGCATGATTGGAACGGCGCGGTCGCTTATCCCTTCGTGAAAAAACATTTCTTTTCATAAAGGACTGTTAGAAAGGTGAATCTCGATGGTTCAAGACAAGCTCCCGAAAATCGGCATCACCGGCTGTGGCTATATCGTGGAAGAGGTCCACGTGCCGTGCTTGGCAAAACTCCAGACATGCGTGGTGACGGGGTTCCACGAAATCAAGAAAGAGAATGCAGAGGCCTTGAAATCCGCTTATTTGGCAGCACTGCAGAAAAATGGTAATCCGGCATTCCAGGTCGCGAAGGACGAGTGTAAGGTCTATGACAACCTCGATGAAATGGTAAAGGCGGTTGATGTCATCGACATCGCGACGCCCACGAGAGCACATTACGAGGGAATCCGTTCGGCACTTGTGAACGGCAAGCACGTGATGTGTGAACGCCCGATGGCACGAAACTGGTGGGAGACGCAGCTCAACAAGGACTTGAAGGAAAAGGCCAAGAAAGTCATCTTCCAGATGCGTAACCAGGCCGTTTGGAACCCCTTGCTCGGCGACGAGGCGCCGAAATTGCTTGCCGATCAGCACGTCATCGGGGCCGTGGAAAGTGTCCGGGTCTTGAATGCTGATTCGATGCAGAAACACACGAAGGAGGCGCCCGATCGCTGGGATAAATTCCAAAACGGTGGCGGCGCGCTGTGTGACATCGGCCCGAACGGGTACGCGGTCGCGTACATCTGGCTCGGGAAGCCAGTGCCGGTGTCCGTGAAGGCCGAGAAGATATACATCAAGGAGCCTGAGTGGAAGATCGCCAAGGTCAAGCAAAAGATCACGGTCGAGGACGACGCTCACTTCATCGTCAATTGGCAATCAAAGGATGGTAAAACGTTTTCGAGCGATATCGAAGCCACGAGGGGAGAGAAGGACTGGTGGCCCGATGGCGTGGTGAAGGGCACCAAGCTGAAGAACAACATCTATTACGAGGCCCGGGGCACCAAGGGCGTGCTGGAGTTCCCGAACGTAAAGGTCGGGCTCAAGGTCATCGTCTATTTCAAGCTCGTCGGCAAGGACGGCATCGAAAAAGAGATTCCTTTCCCGCCACCCGAGCAAGATATCGAAAACGAGCTGTATTTCAGAGAATTCATCGACGCGGTTCGTGGCAAAGCGAAGCCCCGGACCGATTATGATTATGCCGAGGAAATGCTCGCGGCGTTCGGCGCGGCTTACTTATCGGAAAAACTCGGCCGCAAAGAAGTCACGCTCGACGAATTCAAGAAGCATTGCACGACCGTCGCGGCGGGCAAGAAGGATCCCGAGGAGCAGGTCCGCGCGATCATCGCGGACATCACGAGTTTCTTGTTGTAAGCGCGGAACCTCATTCCCCCTTTCGGATAGGTGCCCGGCCGGTTAGAACGCCTTCTCGCTTTTAATAAAAATCTTCTTAATCAAGATCGCGGGAGAATGCTATGTAACCAACGGAAGTCGATGGCACCATGCCGAGTCCCGACAAAAAGCAAGAGTGCCGGTATAATAATAATCATCATAACCCGCATCGCGGGAGAATGTTACAATCGTTAATTTAGAATGGTGTATAGCACATGGCAAAGAAAAAACAAGATACCGCGCAGGCACCCGCGGAAAAGCCGGCCAAGAAGAGCACCGACGATCTCGAGAAGGCAGTTGCGAAAAAAATGCTCGCTGCTGGTTCCCAAGAAAGCGCGGCCGAGGCCGAAATCCCGGACGAGACGCCCGAGGCCGAGGTCGAAGACAAGACCCCGACGAAACCTGGCGAGAAATTCGAGAAGAAAGTCGAAGTCGATTTCTGGATGACCAACCTGCACGGCGCCGAGATAGGCATTTACCAGAAGGAACGGTTCATGGCCAAGAACCGGGCATTTTCCAAGAATCTTGACTTGATCGGGGCGATTAAAGAAGAGGGTAAGCCCGATGGCATGTTCGGTGTCGATAAGGATAACTGGCACGACGTTCCCGAGAAGGACTTAGCCCAGAAACGCATGGTCATCAAGTGGTTCAACTCGGAAAGCGTTGCCCACCTGGGAACCATCGAGCTCATTGTATTGAATTCCTTGGCAGCGAGCATCGCCTCTGATGACGAACTTCCCGTGTTGAAGTGTGTAATCCCGAACTACGACTTTCTCGTCGATCTCAAGAAGGAGCACACGCGTCTCCCGAAGGTTGGCGAGATGTTTGCTTGCTCGATTAAAAATGAAAAGGAGGGCAAGTGGATCCTCGTGGTGTTCGACGAGAAACGGTTGACCGTGGGATCGGACTGGGACGTAAAGATCGGCGACGGCGCCCGGGTCGTCGCGAAGATCGACGAGAAGGTATTGAACATCGGTGGAAAATTCGTCGTCACCTTCCTCGACAAGGATCTCTACAAACTGGCACCATTTTTCAAGACTATCATCCTCTTCACTATGATGCTCAGGTTCAAGAAGGAAATTATGGAAAGTATTGGAAAATTGCGGGATCTCGTCCAGAAAGGGAAAGTAAAGCTCGATCTTGCTCCAGAGGAAGAAAAATTTTTCTGGAATCCCAGATTGTTGAGACGATGATTTTTTTTCTACCTTTTTGTTAACCGGGTGCGTGATCATGGCGAAAAAAGCGAAGACCGAATACCGGGGTTACCTCATCGCCCAGGATGCTGCATCCTGGGATCCTAATGATAAAGAATTCGCTGCATACTGGAATAAGGTGAAAAACAATCTCTTCGTGCTCGGGGACATGGAAAACCAGAAAATCACGTTCTTGAACAGGGAACTCAAGGATCTCGCCAAGAAGTACGAGGGCGTGCGTGTCCGCATCACGATCGAGCAGGATCCAAACCCGCCATCGGCAAAAGCTGGCAAGATGCCTGATCCAAACGAGGAATACCAAGGCTTCGAGAAGTTCAAGCGCGTCGCAATGAACTTGTTCAAGATCTCTTGAAATCTAGTTTTTAATGATCCTTGCACCTCACCGTATATTGTAGAGGTAGAGAAGGGTTGCCCATCCAGAGGGAAGCATATTCGGCGCGTGCTCAAGTTCCTTGCCATATTTCACGGCCATTTCGAGAAAAAACTTGGCGTGGAAAAACGCTTCGAGCATGGGCCGCGTGTGCGATGTCCATTCGAGGTTATGGGAAAGATCAAATTGTATTCCAGAAGCCCCTTGCGCCATAATCTCCCTGAACCACTCGTTCATCGTGGCACCTTCGGGCGTTAGTTTCGTCAAGGCATCAACGATTTCTCTCGTGGTATCTTGAATGCGGTACACCTTGAAGGATTGATGATAGAACCTGTACACCATATCCTCGTAGTACCAATGACCGGTGATTTTTTCGAGCAGCTGTTCCAAGGCCGGAAGGGACACCTTGATATTCCTGAGTAATTCCTCGTTCTGTTCCATAATCATTGCGATTTACCCTCGTTAGATGATTGAACGAACGACACCATGTTTCAAAAGCAGATAAACGAGAATATGAAAAAAACTTAAAAAGGGAGCTCATTTCCGGAGGAATCGGTCTTCCTCGATCATACCCTTGATATCCCGGTTCTTGATCAGATCGAACAGGAAATCCTCGATCTCCTCGTTGGTTTCCTCCAGATCGAGCTCTTTTTTGATTTCATCGAAGGATATATGATCCCGAGAAGTTACAAGGGCGATCAAGTCCGCCTTCTTGTCCTCGATGCTAGCTTTCTTTGCAAGCGCTTTTACTGGCCCGGCTTCCTTTTCGCCGGTTAATTGCTCGATCGAAACAGGCTTTATTTCCTCGGGCTTTTCTTCTTTTGGTGCAAGTTCTTTCTCAGGTGCACGCTCGCTTCTCTTGGCCTTTAGCTCCGGCGCAGGTTCTGCGACGGCTGGCATTTCCTTGTACGCGGATTCCGTTTTCTTTTTCGGTGATTTTCCCGCCTCGCCCTCAACCGCCTTGGGCTGTGGCTTTTCTTGCGTTGGGATTGCCTCCGGCTCCGGCATTGCCCGGACCTTGCTCGCTGCTCCTTCTTCCTTGATAATCATATCTCCTTCAAAATAACAAATTAGTTTACCTTCAACGACGAGATTCATCACGAAATCCTCGATTGCCTCTTGCCGGACCGTTTCGAGATGCAAGTCTTTCACGAGTTCTGTCATGGACGCTTTAGGCCGGTCATTGATATACTTGATGATGTCGGCCTCCTTCTCTTTCAAGGTTGCTTTCAACTTCTCGGGAATCACGCGGAAAAACACGTTCTCGTCGAGTACCCCCTTGATCATGCCTTCATCGAGCATGTACCGAAGGTAAGAAGACACTTTTTTGCTCGTGATGTTCGGCATGTCGAGTTTTCGAGCAAGATCGGTCAACGAGATGCGCCGGAACACGGCAGTGATTTCGAGAATTTTCTTGGCAATATCTTTCGGCGGTTCCGCTTCCTTCAAGACAACTTTCTTTTTCAAGGTCCCGGGAACCTTGCGAATCTTGGGCATGGCTTTCTTGACCTTGTATAAAAAGAACCCGACGATCACGATACCCGCGCCGATCAAAACGAGGTAAAGCCAGTAGGGCGTATTATCGATCCTGACCTGAATCAGGCCCGAGACTTGATTCCCGCTTCTATCGACGACGATGATCGTGATGATGTGGTCGGCATTCGTGTAATCGGTCGTGTTCAACATGATTTCAGCACGGTTCCCGGTTATGGTCGAGATGGTCCCGATGACCACGCCATCCATCTGAACTTCCACGTGATCAACGCCAAATCCGACATCGCTCACGTTTATGTTCAACGGAATGCTCCCGAAGAGCCATTGGCCATTGTTGATGTTTACATCGTTGATGACAGGCGGCGTCAAGTCAACCTCGTAAAAGCTAATGTTGTCCAGAATCCACGTCGAAATGGGAATCCCGAGAAGGGTCGGGGTATCGAGCAAGAACCGCACGGTCACGTTCAAGTTTTTATACCACGTGAGATTAAACACCGCGCGGCCAGTAAACGAGGCAGTATATTCCGCTAGTGATGTCCACGTTTTTCCATCATTGGTCGTGATATCGACGCTGAAAAGGCTCCCGAGGCCACCGGACGTGATCACCGTATCATATCGAAGGAAGACCTGGACATTGGACATGATGTGAACGCGGGGCGTGACCATGCCGATGTGCCGGGTGACTCCGGCAGCGCCCGCCGTGGTCCCCGTGGTGAAGTAACGGTTGCCGTTGGTGCCATTTTCCACCACGGTGACCCCGCCATATAAGGGGTCGTCGATGGTATAATATCCACCAGGGCTCTCGAAGTTGATGTCGTGAGGAACGGCCGTTTGATTCAAGGGCAAGTTGTGCTCCGGTGCGGGGAGGTAATATGGGAAGTTTTCGAGCAAGAGTATCGTCCCGGTCGCGACGGCCACGAGATGCGGTTCAATCACGTCGAAGAGTTGAAATTCGCAATAATATCGCTTGCCGCCGGACTTGGCAACGTCCCAGTCAAGGGGATTGGTTTCTGTGAAATCGACGACCTTGAAATCTGGGGTCGAGTGGTTCCAGATCGAGAGGTAAATGTTTTGGGGAAAAACGTTGTTATCTTCTTGGTAGCTCACTTCGACCCTGAAAACCGTGTAATCGTTACCCGTTGAAGGCGCAATGCTCGGGTTCAAGATCGATGGTATGTTAAATTGCAACCCTCGCGCCATGAAATCATCCACGTATAAATGCGAACCGAAAAGGCCGTAAAAATGGATGCGCGCTTGGATGAAGGAGCCCTTGTATTGCGTCACGTTGAGCTGCAACCGGGTCCACACGTCGTTGATGGCAGCAAAATTGGTGCGGCCTACCCACGTGCCGGACATGTTGACTTGCAACTCGACGTAGCATGATGTTGGCAGCGCGAGCAACCGGTACCCGAATTCAAACTGGAACCCCACGGGCGTCGCGCTCGTGAAATCGAACAAAGGGGAATAAAGATCTCCAGTCGTTGTTTGGACTACGGAATTCTCTGTGATATATATCGACGCGGGCATTGACCGGTAATCAGTCGCGACGATTTCCCAAGGATTGCCATTGGTCGTGTTGCTCCATTGCGCGTCGTAACCTGAAAATAGCTGCGGATAGGGCGGTCCCGTGGTGACCAGAATCGAAGCAGGCTTGACAACGTTCACGTACATAGGGCTCGTTTGATTGGGAAGCCCATCATAAGTGGTAAAATAAAAGGGATGATTCCTTGCCTCCAGCTTGGGAAATGTCTTGAAATACAATACACCTCTTGTGTAATTGCTGCCGGTCGCAGCGTTCCAGGTGAGCGGGTATGAAATACTGTCGAGCACAAGATTTATCTGCTCCGGGGCATAACCGTCCGAATCGTTGTACCACGTGGAGAAATTGTAAGTGGTGAAGATGATCCCGCCGTTGGGACTCACGCCGGCGTTGTAGAGCTTCGGTGCTGCCGAGTTCGGTATCGCGGTGATGGAAAGGTTATATTTGCCGTTTCCACTGACCCAGCGAACTTGAGCGATGAATGAACCGCCAAGCTGCATATTTTGGTACGAAAATGATTCGTTCATCGGACCAGTCGTTCCCGTGTTGGAACTCGCGACGATGGTGTTCGTCGGATTGTAGAGGTACAAATCGAAATTGCACCCGGCCGGCACCGCGAGCTGGAAATCGTATTTCGTGTGACCAGCCAGGCTCACGGTCTGGTTGACACGATTGATCGTGGAATTCAACGTGACGTTGTAATACGCTTCAGAACTGTTTATTTCGCCAAGATTCGTGGAAGCGGAAGTTATAGGAAGGGAGGAATTGTTATGTTGTTGCATTATAGAAAGCATCGATAATACGATGATTGCACTCATCATAAATGAAACGACGCCAAGTTTTCGTTCTCTATTCATTTTGACGATGACCTCGTGAATTTTCATTTGATCAATCGCCGGGCAAGGAAAAAAACTATTGCTCTAGGTTTTGACGATCGCCACTACAGTTGGCATTCCAAGCACTATCTTCCCCCGGATACCATTATAACGTCCCGAACATCCTCTTCTAGCAAGATTACAATAGGCAATCGACCATGAGCGACAGCAACGGCACGAACCAACCTGGCAGTTCTCCTTTCCGAGACGAACGCCTCGATGTCGACGCACGGGCGGCCGATCTCTTGAAACAAATGACGATCGACGAGAAACTTGCCATTTGCAATGGAAAAACCCTCTTTTTGATGAAACCCATAAAGCGTCTGGGAATTCCAAGCGTTGGCATAACAGATGGACCATGTGGTGTCGGCTCACACTCGAACTGGTTAAAAAGGAACACGCTCTTCGGGTGCGGCATCTTGTTCGGCTCCACGTGGAATCTTGACCTATTGGCCGAATTCGGCACAGCGGTCGCCCAAGAGGTCCGCGCTTGCGGGAAGCACGTGCTTCTCGGCCCCGGTGTAAACATCCAACGGTCACCCTTGTGCGGCAGGACATGGGAATATTTGTCCGAGGACCCGTTCCTTGCCAAGAAACTGGCACCCGCCATCATCAAGGGAATCCAGAGCCAGCGCATTGGCGCGTGTGTCAAGCATTTCGCGTGCAATAGTTCCGAGACCCGTCGCAACCGGGTGAGTGCCGAGGTATCCGAGCGGGCATTGCAGGAAATATACTTGCCCGCGTTCAAGGCATCGGTCATGGACGGCGACACGTGGTCGCTGATGTCCTCCTACAACAGGATAAACGGCATCTACGCGTCGGAGAACAAGGACCTCCTTATCAGCAAGCTGCGGGACCAGTGGGGTTCCAAAGGATTTGTCATGTCCGATTGGTACGCGACCTTGCCCACGACCAGCACCGAGGCCTGCGTGAACGCGGGACTCTCGCTCGATATGCCAGGCAGGAGTTCGAAAGCCAAGTTGCACATCAAACGCATGCGAGAAGCGTTCAAGGCCGGCAAGTTCACGGAGGAAATGTTGAATGAAAACGTGCGGCGGATGCTGCGGGTGATGATCCTCGTCGGTCTGCTCGACGATCCCGCGTCGATTCCCAAGGGCAGCAGGAACACGCCAGAACATCGAGCGATCTCCAGAAAAGTCGCGGCAGATGGCATGGTGCTGCTCAAGAACGAGAAGAACGTGCTCCCGCTGGATGCAAGCAAGATCAAGACCATCGCGGTTCTCGGGCCGAACGCGAACATGAAGTCGATGGCCATCCCGATGTCCGGCGTGAGCGCGTGGGTCTCGCCGCCTCACGAGATTACCCCTCTGCGTGGCTTGAAGAAAGCATGCAAAGGCAAGATAAAGATCGTGAAGGATCCTGCCAAGGCGGACGTTGCCATCGTCGTCGCCGGCTTGAACCACAGGATAGGGCAAGATTCCGAAAGCGGTGACCGCAAGCGACTCGAATTGCCATCCAAG
>JAUQYW010000348.1 GCA_030587525.1 Candidatus Sigynarchaeota archaeon
AGAGATTACGAAGATACACCCGTACCAGGGATTCTGCGCAGCAACCGCGAGCAGTGCCATTCTCGTGATGGTCACCCGGCAGGGGATTCCCGTCTCCTCCACGCAGGCGATCAACGGGTCGATTGTCGGTGTAGGAGCCACACGGGGAAGGACTGCCGTGCAGTGGAAAGTTGTCCGCGAGATGATGACGGCGTGGGTGATCACTATCCCCCTCGCGCTGGGAATATCCTGGGCCGGTTACGAGATCATCAGCGTAGTCTTGACGGTGTTCTAAGAGCCCGCTCAATTTCGCTATATTTTTTAAGATCCTTCACCGATTACCACTGGGTTTGTTATGGGTCTTCGCGAGTTATTGATACCGCACGATAAGATTTATTTCGATCTGTTCGAAAAACAGGCGGGAGTAATGAAGGAAGCGGCGTGGCAGCTGGTCGCACTGACCGAAGATTTTACGAATGTCAAGGAGAAACGCCACGAGATCGAGAAGCTTGAACACAAGGGCGACCAGATTACCCATGATATCTATAAGCAGCTGAACAGTTCGTTCATCACCCCTATCGATCCTGAAGAGATCTCATCCCTCGCCTCGGCACTTGACGAAGTGCTGGACTATATCGATGGCGCAACCGAAAAGATGTATTATTACAATATCGGTGCCACCGATGCGCATATGATCGAACTCGCAAAAATAATCCATATGTCCACAACGGAGATTGAAGGCGCTGTCAAGGGTATCCGTTCCATCAAGGATCCCCGTTATATCGAGGAACGGTGTATCGAAGTAAACCGTCTTGAAAACCTTGCTGATGACGTGCTTGCCCATGCGGTAACCGACCTCTTCAAAACGAATGATGCAATCACGATCATCAAATTCAAGGATATCTACGAGCATCTTGAGACTGCGACGGATTATTGCGAGGACGTGGCAAACGTGCTCTCGGACATCGCAATCCGGCATTCATGAGTGGGTTGAATGATCGAAGCAACATGGGGACTTATCATATTCATCATCGGTGTCGCGCTGTTCTTTGATTACACGAACGGATTCCATGATTCAGCCAACTCGATATCAACAGTGGTCTCCACCAAGGTCCTCTCCCCCCGCAATGCCGTGGCCTTTGCTGCGTTTTTGAATTTTATCGCCGCATTTGCGTTCACGGTTGCGGTAGCCAGCACTATCAGCAAGATTATCCAGCTGGCAAATGTTCCGACCGAGATCGTTCCTTATATCATTTTATCAGCCCTTATCGGTGCAATCACCTGGAATATCATCACATGGCTTTTTGGTCTTCCCACCTCGTCGTCCCACGCCCTC
>JAUQYW010000084.1 GCA_030587525.1 Candidatus Sigynarchaeota archaeon
ACACGGGCAGTTTCGGCGCGGGGTTCAATGACATGGTGCTGGTCAAGTGGCACGTAACGATAGGGCTCTCGCCTGAAATGCTCGCCCTCATCATGACGTTGATCACCATGGCTGCCGTCGCGATTGCCATTGTCATCACGATCCGGAAGAGAAAACTGAAGCCAATGGCCACGGGATAACACTGATTCCTTTTTTTCATTCTTGATTTTAACGGCTTGCACGAGATCAATGTTTATTCTCGAAATAGAAAGGAAAAAATCGAAAACGCGCCACGATTCATTTTTTCGGTGGCCGGATGTAACCGAAATACGCCGAGATGAACCCGATGATGGCCGAGATCCACGCTAAGAAATAGAAGGGTGTGTATCCTTCGCCGGTCACCACGCCGATCATCTGGTCGATGAGGAAGCAAAAAAACACGCTTATGAAAAACGCGGACATGATGGCGAGCGACATGAACGCGTTCTTAAATGCCCCTTGCTGGGTCTTCGCGATCTTAAGCGATTTGGTCATAAACGGGAAATACACGATGGCCATGTAGACGAACACGAGCGCGAACACGATGATCCGGTCGATCGAGTTATCCATCGTGATAACGTTGTACAACACGATGCTCAGCACGCAAGTAATTGCCCCGAACACGACGTGGAAGATGTTGGATGCCTTCTTCATCTCCTTCTCGAAGAGCTTCACGCGCAGGTAGTAGGAGATGTACAGCGCGATGGTCACGAAGAGGAAGGAGATCCGGAAACCCATGATGCGCGAGATGATCCAGTAATTCGGGTCGGACAGCGGCACGGTTAAGCCTATCCCGTACACGAACGCCTCGAAATACTTGGACAACCATGAAAACACGATTCCCGCAGTCCAGTTGAGGAACGTGAGAAACAGCAGCAAGGTCATGGGGTTTTTCTTCTGGCGATACTTGGCAAGGGTGAGCACGTCCCAAACGACCGCCATGGCGATGATCACGAGCTCAAAATAGAATCCGTCTAATGCATTTGGCATAAAATCACCATGTATGGATGGAAATCCTTGTATATTTCATGAAAGATCCGGGATCATTTGTGCATTTTGGTGATGAATAATGCGAATCTACAAAATAGGATCACGTCTCGTGGCCGCGATCGTGCTTGTAACGGTCGCCGGCTCGTCATCTTTCTTATCACCGGCCGCTTTGGACAACGGGGTGGCATCTGCTTTCCGTGAAGCATTAGATGTGCCGACGATCCTCCGCGACGCCCAGCTTGCTGGTTCCTCGCTGAACCTCTCGAGCCCGTACTTCCAGTTGTTTATGAGTGGCCCCTCCATCACCTCGTTCCGCACTGACGGCACGGGCACGGGAAATTACGGCAGCAACTGGCTCCACTAGCCCAGCGGTTTCCAGTGGTTCGAGCAAGACAAACACGCAGCCGCGCTGCCCATTTCCAGCTTTAGTGGATGGCAAAACAACAGCGGCACCTACACGGCGACATACACGATCGGGGACGCGTTTAACGCAACCTTAACGGTCACGCCATCCGGCAATGAAATCCAGCTCTTGCACGCCTTCACGACTCCCCGCGATATCCGCGTCAGGAAGCAAGGATGGGTCTGGAGCATCGATCAGCAAACGAGCGGGTACGACACGCCCCTCGTCGATGCAGGCTGGGGATTCGTCGATTGCCAGCCGTTCCAGTTCATCACGGCACACCAGTTCAAGCGACGAGGGTATATCAACTTGTTTGGTTGGATGAACGCATACCACATTCAAGGAACAAGCCTCGGGAAAGCATCGCTCGGGTTCACCATGCTCGGTCAAGATTTCGCCATCGACATCTTGAACTGGAACGACCACCTCGGCATCGTGACGTGGAACCACGGCTACGAGGAAGGGAAGGGCGTCGAAACCTACGTGCAGGGAAGGAATGAATCTCGGAACTTCCTGGTCCAAATCAAACCGGCAGGAACCACGCATACCAACGTGCCCTCCCAATACCCCCGATTCGAGATCGCTACTTGTTTTCTCACTTTTTCCACTTTTTCTGCAGAACTACGTAAAACATGCGGTTTTTTTATCGACGAGAATACATTTATTCGTGACATAGAAAGGATTTTTTTACAGATGCCCCCACGGATGGAATCCACATGGCAGCGACGAACAATTGCCCCCGGTGCAGCCATCAACCGGAGGACCTTAAAAGTTTCCAGG
This sequence comes from Candidatus Sigynarchaeota archaeon, assembly GCA_030587525.1. Lineage (GTDB taxonomy): Archaea > Asgardarchaeota > Lokiarchaeia > Sigyniarchaeales > Sigyniarchaeaceae > Sigyniarchaeum > Sigyniarchaeum tengchongense. The sequence continues at coordinate 2,192 of JAUQYW010000084.1, forward strand.
TATTCACCGAGGATTACAAGAAACTATGCCCTGCGTGCAAAATAAAGGCTTGGAAGAAGGATATACGCAGTTTCACGATCATCACGATTATAGGCGCCGTCGGGACCGCCTTGTTGATCTATGCTATGCCGTTAAGTCTGTCCGCTGGTTTTTCCGCGGAAACCTTGGAACTCACGATATACTTGATCGTCTTGGTCGTGTTATTAGTGGTTGGCGTGCTGTTGCTGCTGGCTGGCTGGCTCAAGAGACCGAGAGAAATTCTTGACGAAAAAAAAGGGAATTAATTTTTGAAATAGGAGAGGACCTGCTTCCGCATGCGATAGATTCCTGCAGCGACGACGATCATAACGAAGCATGCTTGCAACAAGGCTAGCCAGTTCCCCGGCGTTCCCATCACGAGGTCCAAGGTGACGTTTTCGCTCGACCAGATGTAGTAGGGAACGATCTTTTGCCAGTACAGCCTCCAGTTGGTGAACATGCGCATATTATTCGTGATCGGGACCGTGAAGGTCTCGAAGCCTGCTTTAATGGCGATGAGGTCGTCGAGGCGCTGCAAAATTTTGGTCACGTTGCGATCGTCGTACAGGAACCCGCGGGAGGGCGCGATCACGACCTCGGCAACGCCGCTGCTCTTGGCGATCTTCACGTGCCCGATGGCCTGGTCGTACATGCCAGGGCGATCGATCATCGGGATTTCCCCGGCAGACAAGTTCACGTTATCCCACCAGCCGACCCACGGCACGAAATCGGTGCCCCATTGCTCGACACCGGCCTGGCAATGAAACACGTATTCGTATGGCGATGAAGCAGGGTATTCACTGGCCATATATGTCATAAAGCCGTATTGCGTCCAGTTCAACTCGCTGGACACCGTGCGCTGGGCGATGTCGATGTCGTGGTCGTTCTCGCCATCCATCGCGTCGAAGATGATGCCTGCCATGGAGATAAGGTGCGTCGTGCATGATGTGTTCTGCTGAAACTCGTCGAGGATACCCTGGTATGAACGAACGGCGAGCTCGTATTGCGCCCGGGAAATCGGGTACTCGGCGAGCGGTAGGTAATTCGGGCCCTCGACGTCGAACGATAGCCCCCGGATGGCCGACCGGACGGTCGAGTTGAGCTTCGACATCCATTCCATCATCCAGTGGATGGAATCGTTCATCTGCTGGACGTGGTAGTACGTGGTGAAATCTCCCGTGCTCACCTCGGCTGGATTGCTGCGCGGGACGGGACAAAAGATCATGGTCACGTTGTATTTTGCCCACTCGTTCAACATGCCCTCCCACGATGTCATGTCGCCGGCGAACGCGTGGTCGTCGATGCCGCAATAGAAGGACGCGTTGAGGGCTTTGTACCGGTTCATCTCGTCGATGCCATTCTGGTCCTTGTATGCAGAAACGTTGAACCCCATAGAAGGAAGGTCCCAGAACGAGACCGAAAAACTGGGCTGGTGAAAATCGCGCACGACATATACTTGATTGAACCCGATGTACGACCACGCCGTGATGCCCGTCCAACCGATCGTGTAAATCAGCGCGATCTTGAACAACTTATTGCGGCGCAAGCCCTTCATGACGGGCGCGAAGCGTTGGTGCCCGATGTTCCGAACGAGCAAGAATAGGTTGAAAAACAGCGCGAATGTCGCGATTCCCGTGAAGGACGCGGTAGCGATGGTGCCGGGCATGTTCAGCGCCAGCATGCCCTCGAGGAAGTACCGGGTCGTGCCATAACCGCATGGCGCGATCGCAAGGAACAGGGCAATCTCGGCGAGCGGGTGGAAGAACTTCCACGCGGCGAGGAATATGATCCCAAGCAAGAAGCAATCCACGAGCCAGTAAAAAGAAAGGTAAAACGGGGACCAGCCGTGGATGTCGAGCATCATATTGGTCGCGAGCTGGGGAAGGAAGTAATAAAATGCCCACGCGACGAGCCCTATCCGCGCTAGATTGGCGGCCAAAACTGTTTTCCGGTTCAAGCCCAAGCGTGCCTCCACGGGCATAGCTCGCCTCCTGCGGTCATCGGCATCGAGCGCTTCCTTGACTGTTCGCATCTCCTCTTGAGTTATTTTCCGGGCTTGCAATTGCGATTTATTGACCGCTTTCTCTACATTTGGGTTATTCATAGCTAAACCTTCATTTTATACGTTAGGTGAAATGTTGTCGCAATAGTAAAAAAAGAACTTGTTGAGAAAAACATCGATGATTTCAGCCCTGGTAGCACGGGAAATCTTCCCAATACTTCGGCACCCAAATCGCCTGCCCCGTGTGCGAGCTCTCGATGGCCGCCATGGACACGGCGAAGGACTTGAAGGCCTCCTTGAAGCACGTGTCGGGCTGGGTCTTTCCCGCAGAGTCGATGCCCTTGGACATTTGCTCGAGGATGACGCCTTGCCGCTCGTAGGGCGTGCCGCGTATTGGCCCTGCATCGATGGGCAAGTATGCATCTTCCTCGATGCTGATGGTCCGGTTCGTCGGATCCTTGTACAGCTTCAAGTGCAAGGCTTGATCCTCGATGGCAAACTGCCCTTTTTCACCAAAGAACTGGAAGCTGGAACTCGATGGACCGCCCAGTTGCCAATCCCCGAATAACTGGCACCAGACCCAGTTGTGCCGGTGCTTGTAATCATCGGGCGCGGCGAGCGCGAGGTTGGCCATGATGGTTGAGCTGCCGTGCCACTGGGAATACCGGGGCATAAAGCAATCGGCCTTCACTTGCACGATATCCATGCCGGTGATGCACCGGAGGCTGTCGTACCAGTGCGGGGCCTGATCCATTGCATAGATTTCCATCAAGTGCCGCCTCCAGCCCCACCGCGTTTCGCCGCGATAACCGTTGTCGTACCACTTTATGACCCCGAGCTTGCCGAATTTTTCCTCGCATTCGGGACTTTTAAAGAATTGCTTGGCGCTCCAGAACCCCGGCGTAAACCGGTTTTGCGTGCCGACCGCCGTGCACAGTTCCGGGTGGTCGAGCGACGCTTGCAGCATCTGGCGCCCTTGCTGGATGGTCTCCGCCATATTTTTCTCGCAGATCACGTTGATGCCGAGCCCCAGGGCTTCCCGCACGATGCTGTGATGCGTGTTGATCGGCGTGGAAATAACTGCCACGTCCGGTTTTTCCCCGTAACGCACCGCGTCCTCGATGCTGATGTATCCCTTGTCTTCCGACAGTCCTGTTGGTTTGGCAATATTTTCAAGCAATTCAGTGTCGGTATCCACAATTCCAATTAGCTGATAATCGGGATGCTTCTTGATCTCGCCGAGCCAGCCCCGGCCCATGCCGCCGAGGCCAACAATTACGATTTTTTTCTTGTCCATGCTAATCGTTCCTATAGATGGTTGTTTGCGTAATCCCTTGTGAATGCTTGTTACTCACGACTCGCGGCCATAAAAACGAATATTCACGGTTTGAAGGATCGGGTGGCGCCGGGTGGAAGGAGAACCACTCGCGCGCCAAGACAAGATGACTACTATTGGTGAAGGCGGGTTGATGTATGCCAATGAAGTATGATCATCTAGGGAAATCGTGACGAGGTACCCGCGCATGGCAAAAAATCGAGTCGACTTGGACGAAGCATCGAGATCCGTCATCATCAACGACATGGTAATAAACGATATCGCCGTTTTTGGCACGGCAAAACGTATTCCCCCCGAAAAAAGGGTAGAGAAGGTCATCCGCGCGGTCACGCTGGGATTGTTTGCGATCGAACACAGGCCGGAGCCCGGTACCACGGCGAGCACGAAGACGGGGGAAAAATGCGTGGTTTGCGAGAACACGCTCAAAGGCACTACGTACGTATGCCCGGAATATGAAACTAAGTACTGTATCCGGTGCGCGGTTGCGCTCTCCCAACGCGAGGAATCTTGCTGGACTTGCAAGAAACCGCTGCGATTCGACTGAATATGCGTTCTTGGTGCCTCGTTCACCGGATGGCCTAATTAAGACTCTTGAATGCCCCGCACGCATGCGTCGTAATGGATAATGAATTATATTCCCAGTCATTCTCGCAGAATACGGGACATAAAATGGTTATAAATTTTGTATTGCTTTTATTTTTCAATTAATCGAGAATTTAACATACCCAGTTGGTAAAGAGTGATGGAAAGACAATATCGTAGACTAGTTTTACTCGCGATTCCGGTCATTTTCACGTTGATGCTACTTGGCTCGGATGCCAGGCAATCCAGCATGGCTCAGGCACGCGATAGAGACATTTCTGCCTCGGCTTTGACACCACATTCCAAGATCAGCATAACCGGCAACACCGCCCTGGACGCGTTTTGCGCGGGAAACGGCACGACTGGCCTGTCGTGGGCATCCGCGCACCGCATCTCCGGGTATGACATAGACGCAATCGGGAGTGGAGATTGCATCTCCATCTCAAGCACGAACAGGTTTCTCATAATCTCGAATTGCTTGGTACGGAACACGGCCACGGGAAGTGGTATCAAGCTGAATACGTGCCTTAACATCAACATATCGAGAATCAACGCCACGGGCACGTATTACGGCATCTATGCCAGCTATAGCGACTACAACATCATCGAGAAATGCCGCCTCACGAGCTCGCAAAACGGGATTTACTTGTACGACACGGATTACAACCAGATCTTGAACAACACGGCCTGGGGCACGTCGAGCAATGGCCTGCTCATGGATTACGGCCGGTACAATAATTTCACGGCCAACTTCCTCTCGTCTGGATCCATGTCTGTCCTGAATTTCTACGACCAGGCAAATTATAACAACATCTTGAGAAATTATTTCAACGGGTCAGTTCGCGACGACAACCAATACGCTTCCCCGCCAAATTATTTCAATGATACCTACAACGGGAATTATTACAAGGATTACACGACCAAGTATCCCGGCGCGCCCTCGAATGGCATCGTCTGGTACACGCCATACTTGATCTCGG